>DASWAK010000214.1:0-5598 GCA_036391175.1 Pseudolabrys sp. | reverse complement strand
CATCATCGACGTTCGCGATGAAGGCGCCGCGGTGCACATGGCGCACGCTCATGCGGAACTTACTGGTCAGTTTGGTGTCGCTATGGTCACGGCAGGACCGGGCGTCACCAATACCGTCACCGCCATAGCAAATGCGTCACTGGCACGCGCGCCCATATTGTTGATCGGCGGTTGCACGTCGCGACCGCAGGCGAACATGGGGCCGTTGCAGGACATACCGCACGTGGACATCATGCGGCCGATCACGCGTGCATCGCGTACTGCACGCGTGCCTGAGCAAGTCATCCGCGAACTCGATGAAGCGGTCGCGCGCGCGATGGGCGATGTTGGTGAGCCTGGCCCGGTCTACATCGAAATTCCAACCGATGTGCTCCGCACTCATGTGCCAGCCCAGCTGGTGCTTGACGAGTGGATGCAGCCAAAGCCAATGCGCATACTTCCGCCCGATCCTGCCGCCGTGGCAGAGGCGGTTGATGTGTTCTGGTCGGCCAAGCGCCCGCTCGTCTTTACCGGCCGCGGTGCAAGGCAGGCTAGCGCTGCGCTCGTCAGACTGCTCGATGCCACCGGCGCGCTTTATTTGGATACGCAGGAAAGCCGGGGTCTCGTGCCCGCGGATCATCCATCGACTGCCGCTGCGGTCCGCGCTGCGGCCATGACCGAGGCCGATGTTGTGCTGCTGGTCGGCCGCAAGCTAGACTACCAAGTTGGTTACGGATCGCCGGCGGTCTTTCCGAACGCGCGTTTCATCCGCGTCGCGGACAATGCCGGAGAGCTCATCGACAATCGCCGCGGCCAGCCGGAATTGCTAGCCTCGCCACATCTCGCGCTCGAGGCCATGGTTGCCGTCGCCGGCAATCGTGAAAGCAGTCTCGACAAGAATTGGGCGGAGGGATTGCGCCGCCGCCATCATGAACGAATGACATCCACTGGGGCCGCCAAGGACCGGCTCATGACCGGTGTTGACGGCAAAATTCACCCGCGCGCAATTTTCGATGCGATCGCAGCAATCGCCCCACCGGACTATATCGCAATCGCGGATGGTGGTGATCTCCTGAGTTTCGCGCGCACTGGTTTGCGGGCAAATATCTACATGGATGCCGGCGCCTTCGGCTGCCTTGGCGTGGGAGTACCGTTTGCCGTCGCGGCCGCGCTGGCACTACCGGACAGACACGTCATTTCGGTCAACGGCGACGGTGCATTCGGCATCAATGCCATGGAAATCGATACGGCCGTGAGGCACGGTGCCAAAGTTGTCTTTATCGTATCCAACAATGCGGCATGGAACATCGAACGCCTTGATCAGGAAATGAACTACGGCGGACGCGTTGTCGGCACGACCCTGCGCCACTCCGACTACGCTGCCCTCGCTCGGGCGCTCGGGGCGCACGGAGAACGGGTAGAGCACGCGTCGGACCTTCCCGCGGCGCTGCAACGCGCCCTGAAAAACGCGCCGGCCCTGATTGATGTCGTGACATCACAAACGGTGTTGTCATCGGATGCCCAGAAAGGTCTCGGTTTCGTTCCCGACTTCCAGGCGTTGACCACCTGGGACGAAGCCGAAAGGAAACGGCGCGAGGCTCGCTAGATTGCGGAAAATAGCCTTCCGTCAACAAATTCTAACACCGAGAAAAAGAGCCACTTGGCGTGGCCCTTGCATTCCTCTAAACGGCAGGCCGAGTTTTAGAAGGACGCCGATGAAGCTCCCGCGCCAGTTCTTTGCTTCGCTCGCCATAGGCGCACCTAGGCCGTTGCGCGAGCCACCCGTGCGACTCGAGCGCATGATCCATTTCGTGCCGCCGCACAATGAAAAGGTGCGCGCAAAGGTTCCAGAACTGGTGCGGCAGGTGGACGTGGTGCTCGGTAATTTGGAAGACGCCATTCCGGCCGAAGCCAAGGAGTCTGCGCGCAAAGGTTTTATCGAAATGGCGAAAGCTGTCGATTTCGGATCGACCGGGCTATGGACGCGCATCAATGCCCTCAATTCGCCATGGGCACTCGACGATATCTCCGAGATTGTAGGCGCGGTCGGGAACAAACTCGACGTCATCATGCTACCCAAGGTCGATGGTCCCTGGGACATCCACTATCTCGATCAATTGCTGGCGCAACTCGAGGCGCGGCACAAATTGAAAAGGCCAATTCTGGTCCACGCCATTCTGGAAACTGCACAGGGCGTCAACAATGTCGAAGCGATCGCAACGGCCTCCCCCCGCATGCATGGTATGAGCCTTGGGCCCGCCGATCTCGCCGCGTCGCGCGCGATGAAGACCACACGCGTCGGCGGCGGCCATCCCGAGTACAAAGTGCTGGCGGATGCGCAAGGCGAGGCGCCGCGCGCGGCGGCCCAGCAGGACCTCTGGCATTATACGATTGCCAAAATGGTGGATGCCTGCGCGGCGGCGGGCATCAAGCCGTTTTATGGACCGTTCGCGGACTTCTCCGACCCTGCCGGCTGTGAGGCGCAATTCCGCAATGCGTTTCTTATGGGTTGCCTCGGGGCCTGGTCGTTGCATCCCTCGCAGATTGAGATTGCCAAGAAAGTATTTTCACCCGACCCCGCCGAAGTGGCCTTTGCCAAACAGATCGTCGCGGCTATGCCCGATGGTGCAGGCGCTGTCATGATCGACGGGAAGATGCAGGACGATGCAACCTGGAAGCAGGCCAAGGTGCTTCTTGATATCGCCAAGCTGGTCGCCGTCAAGGACCCGGAGATGGCCAGGCACTATGCGCTGTAAGCACCAAATTTGTACAAGAAATTCATCACAGCAGGGAACTGAAAGACATATCTGTGGAGCAGCCCACAAAGTACGAACCAGAGTTAAGTTTATGAATGAAAAAGAAATACGAAAAGCAAAGTTTAAGATCGGTCAGGTGGTGAAGCACCGTCTGTATCCGTTCCGGGGCGTCGTTTTTGATATCGATCCGGTGTTCAACAACACCGAGGAATGGTGGCAATCGATCCCCGCCGAAAACCGCCCACACAAAGATCAGCCGTTCTATCATCTGTTTGCCGAGAATGCGGAGACTGAATACATTGCCTATGTGTCCGAGCAGAATTTGTTGCCCGATACGTCGGGCACGCCGATCCGGCACCCAGATGTGGCTGACACATTCGAGCAGGACGATAGCGGCGGCTATCGGCCGCGCCACAGTCAGATGCACTAACCGCGCATTGCACATCCCGAAAGTAAAAAGGCGCAGCCGTGAGCCGCGCCTTTTGCATTACTGAGTTTGGAAGCGCTTATTTCTTCTGTGCGGGAGCAAGGGCTGGCGCGGGTGCCGCTGCGCCTGGCGCCTGGCCTTGCTGGGCTTCCAGCTTCTTGCGCGCCTCTTCCGCTTTCTTCTGGAGCTCTTCCTGCAACTTGCGCTGCTGCTCTTCAAACGCCTTTGGATCGGTCGCCGGGCCGTCATACGCCTTGGCGAAATCGTTCAGCGGCAGCGGCAGGCTGATCGGCGTACCCTGCATGTTGATCGCCTGCACGATGATGTTCTGCCCCTTTTTCATCTGGGCGATAAGGTCATCGGTCACCTGATAGTCGGCCATGCAGCCGACCGGGAAGCAGATATTGTAGGGTGATTGCGTCGGCTGGCCCTGATCGATGAGCATGCGCGTACCGTGCGAGAGCTGCATCCCCAGTGGAACTGTCACGCGCAACACTTTCTGACCGCCCTCAGGCTCGAACAGCTGGACAATGGCGACCGGCATGCCGTTTTCCAGCCTACCATCTTTGGTGATGACGCAGACCTGCTTGTTGTTGGTGTCGGGTCCCTTGCCGCAGACTTTCATCCAGGGCGAATACATGAGCTGCGGCTGATCGCCACCAGCCTGTTGCTGCCCCGGTTGCGACGGCTGTGCCGGTTGCGCCGCGGGTGCCTGTTTCTGTGGCGCAGGCGCCTGTTTCTGCGCCGGCACTTTGGGCTGTTGCTGCGGCAATGCGGGCGCGGCCACAAGCGTCGCTGCCAATATTCCGGCCGAAGTGGCGGCCAGCGCCCGGCCCAACAGCCGGGCCGATGCAATCCGATGATCCATTGCGATTGTCCCTTGTTCTTTCCGTTCGCGGCCCAAGGCCCCCGAACGCCGCCTTATAACCGGCTCTCTCCGTGTGAAATACGGCGGGAGCGTGACTGACCGCTGCCTGATAGCCGAATTCGTGCCTGCAATAAAGCCACGAATGCCCTGAAAATGCGATACCGGCTGGGCCCACGCCCTGTGATAAATTCATGCAAAACTGGAACGAATCGCATTCGCCCCTCGGCCACGTCGACTTTTAGTCCCTCCGCAGTGACGCAATGGCGAGCGTCGCGGCGCACGGTTATGTTCGGCGCGCTGCTTACGGCGTCAGGCTTTGGTCTGCGACCGGCGCGTGCAGACCCCGCCTCATACGCTATTGCCATGCATGGCGAGCCGGCTTGGGGACCGGATTTCAGTCATTCGACCTATGCCAATCCGGCCGCTCCCAAAGGCGGCCAGCTGGTCCAGGGCGTGCTCGGTACCTTTGATTGCCTGAACCCGTTCATCGTCAAAGGGCTGCCCGCCGCCAATATCCGTGGCTATGTCATTGAAAGCCTGCTCGCGCGCGGCTATGACGAGCCGTTCACACTTTACGGACTCCTTGCCGATAGCGTCGCGACCGACCCGGCGCGCTCATTCGTTACTTTCACAATTAATCCGGCCGCGCGTTTTTCCGACGGCAAGCCCGTGACGCCGGAAGATGTCATCTTTTCCTGGGAGTTGTTGCGCGACAAAGGCCGGCCGAACTTTCGAACCTACTACGCCAAGGTCGCCAAGGTCGAGGTAACCGGCACGCGTACCGTGCGGTTCGATCTATCCGGCGCCGGCGATCGCGAGCTTCCGCTGATCATCGGTCTGATGCCGGTGCTCGCAAAACACGCCATCAACCCGGCGACCTTCGAGGACACAAGTTTCGATCCGCCCCTCGGCAGCGGTCCCTTTCTCGTCAGCGCGGTAAAGCCCGGCGAAAGCGTTATCTTCAAGCGCGACAAGAACTATTGGGGTCGCGATCTGCCGATCAATCGCGGTTTATGGAATTTCGACACCATCCGCTTCGACTACTACCGCGACGGCAACACACACTTCGAGGCGTTCAAGAAAGGTCTCTATGATTTGCGCGTGGAGACCGACCCCGGTCGTTGGCAGACGGCTTATAATTTTCCGGCACTGCGCGAAGGCCGCGTAGTCAAGGAGGACCTGCCTTACGGACTCCCGAAGGGTATGCAGGGCCTCGTGTTCAACACGCGGCGGCCGATGTTTGCGGACGTGCGCGTGCGCGAGGCTATCTTGCAATTGTTTGATTTTGAGTGGATGAACCACAACTATTTTTTCGATCTTTACAAACGTACCGCGAGCTATTTCGACGGCTGCGATCTGTCGGCGCATGGCGTTGCCGCCAATGCGCGCGAGCGGGAATTACTGATGCCGTTTCCGGATGCGGTGCGTGCCGACATCATGGATGGCACCTGGTCCCCGCCTGTGACCGATGGCTCAGGTCGCGACCGCGACACACTCCGCCGCGCCTTCGTGCTGTTCAAGGCCGCTGGTTATGAACTCAAAGGCACGCAGCTGATCCGCGTCGGCAG
>DASWAK010000213.1:0-10202 GCA_036391175.1 Pseudolabrys sp. | reverse complement strand
CGCGCCCGCTCGCCTGCGCCGACAGGCCATCTGCGGATAGTCGTATCTCGAACGTCATGTCGTTATTCGCCGATCCCGCCAATTGCAGCTTCAGCTGGCCCGGGCCGCTTCCAGCCGCCACAATCCGGTCGAGACTCATGCGCGTAATGAGCGCCACGCCCTGCGGTGCATCGATGGTCCCATCGATGTGGACATCGGCCGCGGAGGGCTTGGTCCAGTCGCCGCGCACGCGAGCATGCGCATCAATGCGCATCTCATCGAGATCGCCCACCACTGCAACGTTGGCAATGGTTTCGCCAGCCAGCGCCGATTGCGGAGCATTGCCAGACGACTTGTCATTGCCGGCGACATCAAGCGTGGCGTGCAGCTTTGCGTGCCCGACCTGGTCGAGCAAGTTTATGACCGGCGCCGCGCTTTTCGGAGCAAACTTCCCCGCCATGTCGGCGATAGTGGCGGCCTGTTTCGCCTCGAAATCGAGGGAAAGTGTGCCGCGCGGTGCATGGCCACCGGTTTCGATCCGCCCGCTCGCCGTGAAACTTCCCCCAGCAAAATCACCAACTGACAAGCGATCGAGCTGCAAGCCATTGGCGTCAACTTTAATGCGCGCACGCGCATCACGTGCTTCAATGCCAGCGAACGTGGCACGGCCGATGTCGGCTGCGAGGCTCATCTCGCGCGGCTGCTCAACAGCGGGTCCGGCGAGCAGCGCCTTGCCAAAAGCGAGCGCGGCATCGATGTCGAATTGAGGCGCCTTAAGTTCGGCATCGAGCCTAGCGGGCCGCTTGCCGGACGGAAAGAAATAGGCAAAGCGACCGATCACGGGCTTGCGATCGAATTCGGCCTTGATGTCCTCAATCGCAATTTTGTCGCCGGCGAGCGTCACGTCGCCGCGCAGGCTCATGGTCCGTAGCTCGCCTTGCGGAACCTCGCTGCGTCCCTCCAGCCAGGCGGCCAGCATTCTCGGATCGGATGCATCGATCTCGGCCGGCCCAGTGAAAGCGACACTATCTGCCCCAACCGCAAGTCGGCCGCTCAGGCGCACGTGCGTCGTACCGGGCGCGCGAAATTCAAGCTGATCGAGATTCCATCCATCGGCAGTACTGCTGATGTCGCCGCGCAAGTTCTGGATGCTGTTTCCACCGAGCGTTACCTGATCGATACCGACCCCAATCTGTACCGGTAGCGCGGTACGAAACGCTGCAGCGCCCAACTCCCCGAGCCTACGAATAGTGGCGGCGGGCGGTTGCCGCGCTCCCTCGCCGCCAGCACGGTCGACGTCAATTTGACGTCCGGACACCACGGCATTGAAACGAGGACGGGCACCGAATTTGAAATCGGCGACGCCGGTAAGCTTCAAGCCCTGCTCTTCGGAACCGTACTGGAACTCGACATTCTCCATCAGCGCCGATTGTCCGGTCGCTTTGACCTTCCCACTCACCCGCCACGGCCGGGTCAAAACTTGCCCCGGCCGTGTAGCGCCGCGCGCGTCGATTCCAACTGGCCGCGACAAACTCAACGCTCCGTCGAAACGCGGCTGGCCGGAAGCGAACACCAGCGTCCCGTCGGTTTCGATGCTCAACGGGTGCTCCACCGGGTCGATATTGACGTGCAGCTTGAGGGCGCCCTCCTCGCTCAGACGACCCATAGCGACCCGATACGGATAAAGCCGACCCGCAATGGTGACAGCGCCCTCACCCTTCACAGGGCCAACGAGCGAGCGCGCTTCGCCATTGAACCACACCCGTTCAAGCGCGACGCTTGCACCATTGGCCGCGTTGGTGAGTGTGACCGTGCCATCTTCGATGCTAAGCCGATCCACCGACAATTCATCAGGTCTGAAGGCGACTGCGAGGTTTGGCGCGCGTACTTGGCCGGACGCATCCAGACCTAGTCTGAGTTGCGGGCCGGAAAAATGCATCTCGGCGGCGCGCCATTCGCCGCGCATCAACGGACCCAGCGCAAACTCGACGCCGAGGGAGCGAGCGCGGATCGTGTCGTTGCCATCGCCGATTGCAATGTCACGCAGCGTAAGACGTGGCGATGGCAGCAGGCGCACGTCGATAGCGCCGCCCACATGTACATTGACGCCGATAAGACGGCCCGCCTCTGCCTCAAAAAGGGAGCGATGGTTGCCCCAGTCGATCAGGAGCGGACCGACCAGCGCCATCACGAGCGCCACGATAATCGCGATCGCCAATCCAAGCAGGGTGGTTTGCAACGGCAACTCCGGCGCCGAACCTGCATCCGGCGCGCACCTCAGCCAATCATAATGAACCCTACGCGATTTTCGCGATTTATGGCGGCGAATCTATGTCGCTACGGCTCTGTCATTGCGGAGCGCGGGATTACCATTGAGAAGCACATACCTGGATTGCTCCATTCCCGGAATGACCCAGACCTCTCAGCTCAGCGCGACGATCTTGCCTGGATTCATGATGTTTTGCGGATCGAGCGCTCGTTTGATCGATGCCATGGCGGCAAGCGCTGCCGCGCCATGCTCGGCAGCCAAATATTTCATCTTGCCCTGCCCCACACCGTGTTCACCGGTGCAGGTTCCGTCCATCGCAAGGGCCCGCTGCACCAGTCGTTCAGACAGGGCTTTCGCACGCGTGACCTCATCATCATCATTCATATCGATCAGCAGCGTCAGATGAAAATTACCGTCGCCGACATGCCCAACGATCGGCGCCAGGATGCGGCTTTCTTCGATGTCGCGCTGCGTTTCGGTGACGCATTCGGCCAGGCGCGAGATCGGGACGCAAACGTCGGTGGCGATCATGGCCGCGCCCGGCCGCAGCGCGAAATTCGACAGTGCGGCGTGGTGACGCGCCTCCCACAAGCGCGTCCGCTCCTCTGGCCGCGTGGTCCAGGTGAAAGGGCCGCCGCCGAATTCAGCCGCGATCTCACCGAACCGCTTGGACTGCTCGGCGACCGAGGCTTCTGTGCCGTGAAATTCAAGGAACAGCATCGGCGTCTCCGGCAGACTCAGTTTAGAATGTAGGTTGCACGCCCGCACCTGGAGCGTGTCGAGCAATTCGATGCGCGCAATCGGAATTCCGGACTGGATCGTCTGGATGGCGGTATTGCAGCACGCCTCGACCGAGGGAAATGGGCAGGTGCCGCCGGAAATCGCTTCGGGGATGCCCGAGAGCTTCAACGTCAATTGCGTGATGATCCCGAGCGTGCCTTCCGAACCCACCATGAGTCGCGTAAGGTCGTAGCCGGCTGACGTTTTCTTGGCCCGCCGGGCGGTGTCGATCACCTCCCCGTTCGCCAGCACCACTTTCAGCGCGATCACATTGTCTTTCATGGTGCCGTAGCGCACCGCATTAGTGCCGGAGCAGCGCGTCGCGGCCATACCGCCGAGCGAAGCATCGGCGCCCGGATCGATGGGAAAGAACAGACCGCTGTCGCGCAGCTGCTCGTTGAGCGCCTTTCGCGTGATGCCGGGCTCAACGACGCAGTCGAGATCCTCGGCATGCACGGTCAGCACTTTATTCATATCCCGGAAATCGATCGAGACGCCGCCGACCGGGGCATTGACGTGTCCTTCGAGCGACGTCCCGACCCCGAAAGGAATAACGGCTACACCGTTCGCCGCGCAAATGCGGACAATCTGCTGCACATCTTCGGTGTCTTGTGGATAGACGACAGCGTCCGGCGGCTGATTGGTGATCCAGGTAACGGTATTGCCATGCTGCTCGCGTACCGCTTGCGACGTCACGACGCGGTTGCCGAAGGCAGCGGTGAGTTCGGCAATTGCCTTCCTGATCGCAGCCGGATTTCGAGCGTTCTTCTCGGCAGCGATTTGCGCCACGGCCATAAGATTATCCCCTGCTAGCTTGTCCAGCGGACGTTAGCAGAGGACAGTCTGGGGGTGAAACGAGGCCGGCAGTGACAGTCGTTGCGGGGACAACCGCCGTGATTGGCTATACTGCCACGCGCCGGCCACACCTCACTTACGACTTGCCGAAGAAGGGGACGATCATCGCAACCCGCTGCCGATACCGGCGATATTCGTCACCGAAGACCGCGATCAGGTCATGCTCCTCGAGCGCGATGCCGACAAAGATGTAGGCTGTCGTCACCGCGGCAAACAGCAGGTGCCCGGCCGTCATCACCGGTGTTGCCCAAAAGAAGATGATGAAGCCAAGATAGATCGGGTGACGCACCAGGTTGTAGAGCATCGGTGTCCTGAAACGCACCGCCGGCATCGGCCTGCCCGCGAGATGGTTGGCAACCTGATGCAGGCCGAACAGTTCGAAGTGGTTGATCAGGAACGTGCTGATAAAAACCAGCAGCCAACCGAACAACCCCAGAGCCAAAAGCGACGTGGCGACTTGCGGATTACTCACCTGCCACACCACTGCCGGGATTGGCCGCCATTGCCAGAACAACAGAAGGAGCGCGAGGCTTGAAAACAACACGAAGGTGCTGCGCTCGACGGCAACTGGGACAAATTGAGTCCACCATTTCTTGAATTGCGGCCGCGCCATGACGCTGTGCTGAACCGCGAACAGCGACATCAGCAGAAGGTTTACGACAATGGCTTCCGTCAGCGGCACAACGGCGCCGGAATCAATCGTCTTCGGCACCACCAATCCGGCGACAAAGCCAATCGCGTAGACAATGGTGACGGCGAAAGCGAGATAGGCCACGATACCGTAAAGAAACGCCATGAATTTTGCCATGATATATCTCCTGTCTGTGATCGCCTTACATTTTCTGTTTCGTTGGAAGCAGCGGAACATTCGCTGACACGAATATGGAGCTGGCGCCCGGCGGCACTCGATGGTGCGATTGCACTAAAGCGTAGCTGCCAACCATCGCGATCGATCTGGTCAGTGGCCCGCCGAGCTGCACGAGGCCCAGGAAGAATTTGTTCATTGCCTCTCTCCGCAGGAGGAAGGCTTCGCGGCGATAGAAATCGATGTCGATGGTGCCGTTGGTACGGCGCTGGATATTTCCGATGTGCATGACATCCTCCATTCCGAATGCTCAGTGCGTTTGACGCGGAAACAGGTCCGTCGTTTTTCTGTAAAACGCGTAGTCCGCCGTGTAGGGCACTCTGAGGAATGTGCCGGCCGAGTCGCACGCCGCATCGACACGGCCGCCTTGCGTATTGAGCCTTTGAATCGTCGTGATCGTGCTGAGCTGTCCCATGCCGCGCCATGACGCGCCTTCGAGCTTTAGGAGCGGAATGTCGTCTGGACCAGCACCTGGCGCCTGGGCGGCAACCTTTCCGGTCACCACGCTGCCGTCGGTCATCTCCCAGCTCGGGCCCGCGTGGTGCCGGCCCACCGTTTTACCGGCGATGAACAATGTCGCGATCGGTTCGCGAAATTGCCAAGCGAGTTTGCCGGCCGAGTCAACCTTGCACTCATAAACTTGGGCGCCAACTGCATGCGCAGTCGTGATCAGAACTTCGCCGCCGGGTGCAGCGATCGCTACAGGCACTTCGGCCGCCACCGAACCCTGCGAGATCAGGTGCAAGGCAGAAATGTACGCAACGATGATCGCGACAGTACCGATAACCGGCTGGGCGATGTGGCCTAGGCCCCTGAAGAATCGCGTGCCCGTTTGCGCACGCCGGGTGAGCGCCTCCTGGCGGCAGCGATCAATGTCGAGGGTCCCGCTGCGGCGGCGGCGGATAGTGTCGGTCTGCATGACATGCTCCATTCTCAACGGCATGCATGCGTCATGTGCGCTCGTAAGACTTTGAGCCGCCCTTGATTTCTCCTTGAGGAAAGCTTGATTTCGCATTAGACGGCCCAACCGGTATGATTGGGCAGCCGTTAGTTGCGGGGGCGCAACGTGCTGTTTTTGTTTGAGGATTTCGCTCTGGATAGCGAGCGCCGCGAATTGCGCGCGCGCGGCACGATGGTTCCAATCGAACCCCAGGTATTCGACCTTTTGGTCTACCTAATCGAAAACCGCGACCGCGTCGTCAGTAAGGACGACCTTATTGCGTCGGTGTGGGGCGGCCGCATCGTTTCGGATTCCACATTGGACAGCCGTATAAATGCGGTGCGTAAGGCCGTCGGCGACAGCGGCAAAGAACAATGCTTGATACGGACGTCTGCCCGCAAAGGCATCCGGTTCGTCGGGGAGGTGCAGGAGAAAACGCGCCCCCCAGCGACCGACGTCCGGGCGATGACCCACACGCAGGGTACCGATTCTCTTCCACCACTCGTCGCTGATCGACCGTCGATCGCGGTTCTGCGGTTCGAAAATCTGTCGGAGGATCGTGCACTCGACCTCATCGCCACCGGCCTCGCCGAAGATGTTATCGCGCTGCTGGCGCGTGTGCCGGGATTTTTTGTCATCGCTCGCGCGTCCTCATTCGTCTATTCGCAACGGCCGACCGAAATCCGCCAGGTCGGTGCTGAACTTGGCGTCCGCTATGTTGTCACAGGCAGCGCTCGCAGTTCGGCGGACCGCGTGCGTGTCACCGTGCAGCTTATCGAAGCTGAAAGCGGCAACCAGCTTTGGGCAGGCCGTTATGACGTCGAGCGTGACAACACGCTTGACCTTCAGGACGAGATCGCGCGCCAAATAATGACGGAACTGGAACCGGCACTGACCAGGGCCGATCTCTCGGTCATTGAGCGGCGAAGAATCGACAGCGTCGATGCCTGGTCGCATTTTCGTCAGGCATCGGGCTACATTGCTGTGCACGGCTGGAGCGAGGACTCGGTAGCCGAGGCCTTGAACCGGTTACGTCAGGCGATTGCGGTTGACTCAAACTTTGCACTGGCGCGTGCGCTGCTGGCGTTGCTCAGCGCGTTCGGGGCCAACCTTTCGCTAGTGCCCGACATTGCTGCGGCAAGGAATGACGCGCTCGACGAGGCCGAGCGCGCCGTCGCATTGGACCCGAACGCTTCTGATGTTCTCGGATTCGCCGGCTGTGCTTTCGCCGACCTTGGCGAGCATGAACGCGGCGTGGAGCTGTTGCGCCGCGCCATCGAGCTCGACCCGAGCAACGCACAGGCACACGTGGCGCTCGGGGCGTCGCTCGTCCGCTTCGGCCGCTTCGATGAAGGCATCCGGAGTTTGCAATTCGGCATGCGATCGAGCCCCAAGGATTTTCGGCTGACTTTCTGGAGCATGATTCTCGCCTACGCGCTCGGACGCGCCGGCCGCCTCGAGGAAGCGCTGGCGGAGGCTTCCGCGGCAGCGCGCCGTGATGGCCGCCTCTATACGGCGCGCGTTGTGGCCGCCTGGGTCCTCACCAAGCTCGACCGCAAGGTGGAAGCGCGCGGGGCCTTGGCCGAAGCGCGGCGTATCAGGCCCCCACTCAGTCTCGAAGAAATCCAGCGCTTCTTCGGCCAGCACACTGCGGCAGATCTAGAGCCGATTTGGAAATAGCCCGACAAATAAGCGACATTGCATGTCGCTGAGGCGAGGTTGATTTCTCCTCGATCGGACGCTGAGGTATACCTATATTGTTGAAACTGCGGGCGACAACGTGCTGTTTGTATTCAGGGATTTCGCGCTAGATAGCGAGCGCCGCGAATTGCGCGCGGGCGGCACGATTGTTTCAATCGAGCCTCAGGTATTCGACCTGTTGGTCTACCTGATCGAAAACCGCGATCGCGTCGTCAGCAAAGACGATCTCATTGCGTCGGTATGGCGCGGTCGCATCGTCTCGGATTCCACCCTCGACAGCCGTATCAATGCGGTACGCAAGGCCGTTGGCGACAGCGGTGAGCGGCAGGAGCTCGTGCGCACAATCCCGCGCAAAGGCGTCCGCTTTGTCGACAGCATAGAGGAACGGAAAGAACAGGCGGAGATGCCCGCTCGGTCGTCTGCCTTCGCGCACAAACAGGAAATTTCATTCTGCCGATCCGCCGACATGATTAACATCGCGTACGCCGAGGTTGGGAACGGCCCTACACTCATCAAGGCCGCCAATTGGCTCACGCATCTTGAATATGATTGGGAAAGTCCAGTGTGGGCGCCGATGCTGCAACGGCTGGCGGAGAAAAACCGTCTCATTCGCTACGACACCCGCGGCACAGGCCTGTCAGACCGCGACGTGGCAGAATTTTCGTTCGATGGTTTCTTGCGCGATTTTGAAACCGTTGTCGAAGCCGTCAAGGCAGACCGGTTTGCCATTCTCGGCATCTCGCAAGGCGCTGCCGTTGCGGTCGACTACACTGCGGCCCATCCGGAAAAGGTCACAAAATTAGTCCTCTACGGCGGTTACGCACAAGGCCGTCACAAGCGCGGCTCGCCCGACGAGATCGACAAAGCGCGCGTTTTCCTGTCGCTGATGCAGCATGGATGGGGTGACGAACACTCGGCATTCATGCGCGCCTTCAGTTCATTGTTCATTCCGAATGGAACTGCAGAACAAAATAAATGGTTCGCAGATCTGCAACGAATGACCACGACAGCCGCAAATGGCATACGCATTCGTATGGCCTGGCACGATATCGATGTTGCCGAATTGCTGCCCAAAATCCAGGTGCCGACGTTAGTGCTACACGCCCGGCACGACAATGTCGTTCCGCTGGAACAGGGACGATTGCTTGCCGCCTCAATTCCGAACGCGCGTTTAGTGACGCTCGAAAGCGACAACCACGTTCTACTGGAGGGCGAGCCGGCTTGGGAAAAATTTATCGGCGAAATAGAGGATTTTCTTGTATCCTGATTTTGCCATTCCTGCAGAGAGCCCTCTTCACCTCTCCCACAGGGAGAGATGAAGCAGCGCGTACGTCGCCGAATAGGGCGTCAGGAATAAATGTACCAGATCTGCTGGTCGGGCTGCGCCTCGGCCGGGGCTTGCTTGCCGAGCGAAACGGCCCAGGCGACGATCATCGCCGTGAGAACTAGCACATACGTGCCTCGAGCCACTGTGCCAAGCATTGCCACGCCTCCATATTTTTTTGTGAGGATAGTCCAAGGCAGCCGTCGCGCGTGGGCGTCGTTAATTTTTGGTTAATCCGTCTAACCCCTTGAAATCGCGGATAGCCGGTGGCTCGCCCGGTGGACGTGTAAGCGCCGCTGTCGTAGTTTTCGCCGTAATCATCTTTCATTCGGAGTTTGCGATGGCCGGCCCTGTGATTGCTGTGACCGACAGTGTTTTCCCCTCACTCGATCCGGCCAAGGCCGCGCTGGCGCGGCTCGATCCGACCTATCGCATGTCGAAGAGCATCAATGCCGACGACATCGTAGCGGTGGCCAAGGACGCGGATGCCGTCCTTGTGACGTATGCAAAGCTCACGCGCGAGGTGCTCATGCAGCTCACCCGCTGCAAGGCGATCGGCCGCTTCGGCCTCGGCGTCGACAATATCGATCTGGTCACGGCCAAGGAAAAAGGCATCGCCGTCAATTACGTCCCGGACTACTGCATCCGCGAAGTCTCCGACCATGCCATGGCGCTGCTGCTGGCGCTGATCCGGAAAATTCCGCTGTCCAACAAGCTGGTGCAGAGCGGCCGCTGGGAAATGCCGGCAGTAGTGCCGATCCGCCGCATCGAAGGCACGGTGCTCGGCCTCGTTGGCTTCGGCCACATTCCGCGACTGGTCGCGCCGAAGGCGCACGCTTTCGGCATCAAGGTGATCGCTCACGATCCTTATGCCAAGCCGGAGGTGTTCAAGGCCGCAGGCGTCGACAGCGTGGACTTCGATACGCTTCTCAAGACGTCCGACTACGTATCCGTGCACGCGCCGTTACTGCCGGCGACGCGCGGTATGATGAACGCCGCCGCTTTCACGAAAATGAAGAAGGGCGCCTATCTTGTGAACACGGCACGCGGGCCGTTGATTGACGAGCCGGCACTCGTGGCGGCGCTCGATTCCGGTCAGGTCGGCGGCGCCGGACTCGACGTGGTAGCGACAGAGCCGCTTGCGAAGGATTCACTGTTGCTCGGCCGCGACAATGTCATCATCTCTCCGCATACTGCGTTCTATTCGATCGAAGCACTCGACGAATTGCAGACAAAATGCGCAACTGACGTCGCGCGTGTGCTGAGCGGCGAAAAGCCGGTTTACCCAATTTCGGCCTAGGCCAGATGCTCGACCGTACCGACCTCGAACCGGCCTTCTTTGCGCCCTTCGTCTCGTCCCTGATGCGGGTCGAGCCGCAATGGATCGACTACAACGGCCATCTCAACATGGCCTATTACAATGTGCTATTCGACCGTACGGTCGATGAGGTCTACGAGCTTATTGGAATTGGCGCCGAATATCTGAAAA
>DASWAK010000212.1:0-13134 GCA_036391175.1 Pseudolabrys sp. | reverse complement strand
GCTATCGGGCGAAATCTCGTCGGCAACGGCGATACGCATCACGTCGTTTTCCCACAGCCGGCCCGTTTCCATCTTGAAGTCGACGAGACGGATGCCGACGCCGAGGAAAAGCCCGGAAAGGAAATCGTTGACGCGAATGGCCAGCGCCATGATGTCGTCGATCTCCTGCGGTGAAGCCCAGCCGAAAGCGGTGATGTGCTCTTCCGACACCATCGGATCGTTGAGCTTGTCGTTCTTGTAATAGAACTCGATGATTGAGCGCGGCAGCTGCGTGCCCTCCTCGATGCCGAGGCGCTGCGCCAGAGAACCGGCGGCGACGTTGCGCACCACGACTTCGAGCGGAATGATCTCGACTTCGCGAATCAACTGCTCGCGCATGTTCAGCCGGCGGATGAAGTGGGTCGGCACCCCGATATCGTTGAGGTGCTGGAACACGTATTCGGAGATTCGGTTGTTGAGGACGCCCTTGCCCTCGATCACCTCGTGCTTTTTGGCGTTGAAGGCGGTCGCGTCGTCCTTGAAATGCTGAATCAGGGTTCCCGGCTCCGGGCCTTCATAAAGGACCTTCGCCTTGCCCTCGTAAATACGGCGACGGCGGCTCATGGGCGTGTACCGTGGTTTGTGAAAGTCCATCGGATGCCGTGGCTCCTTATTTTGCGACTTTGCAAGATCCGCGGCTGCGGGACCGGACTGGGAGCGTTGGCCGCGCCAGCGGTCCGGACACAGATTCAACCTAGCCGATCGGTAGAGGCAGCACAATCGCGCAGCGCCTACGTTTTCCACTCCGTAATTTCGCCGTAAAAGAGCCGCCCGATGTTGCCTTGACGGGTGCCGGGCGATATGCAAGGCGGCAACGAAAGTATGCAAACGATTTTAAGGATTGTGAATTTGCGAGGGGCGGCATGACGACATTCGACAAGCGCGAAGAAGGCTTCGAGAACCTATTCGTGCATGACGAGGAGCTCCGCTTCAAGGCGATGGCTCGCCGCAACAAGATGCTCGGGCTGTGGGCAGCCGGAATTCTCGGCAAAACCGGCGCCGACGCGGAAGCTTATGCCAAGGAAATCGTGCTCGCTGAATTCGAGGAAGGCGGCGACGACGCCATTATACGAAGGTTGCTTAAGGACTTGCAACCGAAGGGCACTAGCGAGCAGCAGATTCGCACACGTATGACTGAACTGCTGGCGGAAGCCGTCGCGCAGATCAAGAAGAGCGGTTAAAGGCTGTCGCCCCCGCAAACGCGGGAGTAAACGTAAGCTGTGCGATCGAGTCGAACCGTCAGTGATTACTGGATCGTCTGCTTTCGCGGATGATGACGCCCGATGGTTTTTCCATGAGTCAATCTGCCTTCGCTCTCGCTCGGCGCCTGCGCGCGGACGAAACGGTCTACGCCGCCTGGTGCATGATCGGCTCGCCAACTGTCGCGGAAACGATCGCGCGCGAAGGCTTTGCTGCGGTGGTGCTCGATGCGCAGCACGGCCTGTGGGACATCGCTTCGCTTATCACCGGCGTTAGCGCGGTCAATCATGCCGAATCCACGCCGGTGGTGCGCGTTCCGCTCAATGACTTCGCGCTTGTTTCCCGCGCGCTCGACTTCGGCGCCGAGGCCATCATCGCGCCGATGATCAACAGCGCCGCAGACGCTCGTCAGTTCGCGGCGGCCGCGAAATATCCGCCGCTCGGCGAGCGCAGCTGGGGTCCGTTACGCGCCATGGCGCTGCAAAGCCCGCGCACCGCGCCGGTTGATTACATACGCGAGGCAAATGACGGCACGCTCACGCTCGCGATGATTGAAACCGCAACCGCGCTCGGCAATGTCGATACGATTGCGGCGACGCC
This sequence comes from Pseudolabrys sp., assembly GCA_036391175.1. Classification (GTDB taxonomy): domain Bacteria; phylum Pseudomonadota; class Alphaproteobacteria; order Rhizobiales; family Xanthobacteraceae; genus Pseudolabrys. Next base: position 11,295 of record DASWAK010000212.1, on the reverse strand, counting down.
CGGCATCGATGCGCTATTCGTGGGCCCGTTCGATCTCGCCATGGCGCTCAGTAGCGGCGCAGCGCAGGACGTGCAGGCGCCAGACGTCGAGCAGGCGATCGATAAGATCTGCGCCGCAGCGAAGAAAGCCGGCAAGATTCCCGGTATTTATTGCCGCGATGCCAAGAGTGCGCTGGCCATGGCCAAGCGCGGCTTCCGCTTTATCGCCGCCGGCAATGACCACACCACCTTGCGCGAGGTCACCGTGGCGCAGCTGAAAGCGTTGAAGGGGTAGCGACTACCCCCACACCCTGGTCATTCCCGCGCAAGCGACAATCCAAGGGCCAAACTAAATGACATAGAAGACTGGGTACCCGCTCTCGCGGGGACGAGCGATTGAGGCAGGCAGTTGCCCCTATTGCTCGCCCGGGACGACAGCTGAGAGATCATCCAGGACTTTGACCACATCCCTCTCCACGTCCTCCGCGCTCACCTCGCACACACGATAGCCGCGCGCGCTGAGATACGTGCGGCGTTCCGCGCGCGTGCGCGCTGCCTCCTCGCTCCCTTGCGGAGACACGAGATCGATGACGCACTTCAGCGGGAACGAGACGAAATCGGTGATGTGCGGACCGATCGGCACCTGCCGCTTGAAACCGCGGCCGGCAAAGCGGCGATCGTTCACCAGCGCCTGCCACAATACGCGTTCGGCCTCCGTTGGATTGCGGCGCAGAAGCCGCGCCAGCCCGCGCACAGGGCCGCGCTCGCCCGGCACGCGGCCACCGCCGTGCTCCGCAAGAAAATCGCGCAGCTTCTGCGCCTCGGCCGCATCGAGCACGCCGCCGCGCGCCGGTCCCTTGCGCCCCTGCGCGATCGCGTTGAGCACACCATGAAGTGTGCGGATGTCCTGCTGCGTCGGCGCCATGCGCTGGAAAATATTGCGCAGGTTCACGCTCATGGTGCCGCGCTTCTCCTCGGGGCGGAAAAACTCGACCCGCTCCAGCTCGCGCTCCAAATCAGCGAAGAAAGCATCGAGCTGCTGCTTGGGCGCCGGCGGTGATTTTTCTGGCATGGCGAACGGCAGTTCACCGACGGTGGTGTGCTTGAACCACTCATAGGCGACGACTACTACCGCCTGCGCCAGATTGAGCGATGCAAAAGCTGGGTTGACTGGCAAGGTCACGATGCGGTCGGCGAGCGCGACCTCATGATTTTCGAGCCCGATACGCTCGCGGCCGAAGATGATGGCGACGCTCTCGCCCGCTGCTACCCGCGCCGCCATTTCAGACGCTGCCGTCTCCGCAGATACCACCGGCTTTGCCTGGTCGTGATTGCGCGCAGTGGTGGCGAGGACGAAGCTGCAATCGCCGATCGCGTCGTTGAGGCTGTCGTAAAGCACTGCACCATCAAGAATACGGTCGGCGCCCGCCGCCATCACGCGCGCCTTCTCGTTCGGCCAGCTTTGTAGCGGCTTCACCAGCCTCAACCGCGAAAGCCCGAAATTGGCCATGGCGCGTGCAGCTGCGCCAATGTTCTCGCCGAGTTGCGGCTCGACCAGAACGACGATCGGCGCTGGCGTTTTGATCCAGCGCTTGGTCTTGTCGGTGCCGGCACCGGGCATGGTCAGGGTGCTGCTGAGAATGGGGTCATGAAGAACGGTTGTCGCTGTAGGCGAGTGTGGCAATGATCAATCTTGCCTCAGCCACCATGCCGCAACTGATTTTGGGCGTCCATTCCCGGTCGCACGACGCAGCGACCGCGAAACTCCGCTCATTGGCTACGGAAATCGTGGCTTTCGCCGCCCGATTTTGGGTGCTATAGGGCGCGCGCCGGAAGCTTTTTCCTTCCTATCCGCGCAACATTCAAAAGGTTTTACCCGCAATGGCGAAGATCAAGGTGGCAAACCCCGTCGTTGAAATGGACGGCGACGAGATGACGCGCATTATCTGGCAGCTGATCAAGGACAAGCTGATCCATCCCTATCTTGATATCAACCTTCTCTACTACGACCTCAGCGTCCAGAAGCGCGACGAAACCGACGATCAGATCACCATCGACGCTGCCAACAAGACCAAGGAGGTTGGCGTCGCGGTGAAATGCGCCACCATCACGCCGGACGAAGCGCGGGTGAAGGAATTTAACCTGAAAAAAATGTGGCGTTCGCCCAACGGCACCATCCGCAACATCATCGGCGGCGTAATCTTCCGCGAGCCGATCATCTGCAAGAATGTGCCGCGCCTGGTGCCGGGCTGGACGCAGCCGATCGTGATCGGCCGTCACGCCTATGGTGACCAGTACCGCGCAACCGACATCCGGGTGCCCGAGAAGGCCAAGCTGACGCTGAGCTACGTCGCGCCAGATGGCAAGAAGGTCGAGCATGAGGTGTTCGAATTCCCTGGCTCCGGCGTCGCCATGGCGATGTACAATCTTGATGACTCGATCCGCGACTTCGCGCGCGCCTCGTTTAACTACGGGTTATCCCGCGGCTACCCGGTTTATCTGTCGACTAAGAATACCATTCTCAAAGTCTATGACGGCCGCTTCAAGGATCTCTTCCAAGAGATCTTCGACAAGGAATTCAAGATCGAGTTCGAGAAGAAGAAGATCACTTATGAGCACCGGCTGATCGATGACATGGTGGCGGCAGCACTTAAGTGGTCTGGCGGCTATGTCTGGGCCTGCAAGAACTACGATGGCGACGTTCAGTCGGACATCGTGGCGCAGGGTTTCGGCTCGCTCGGCCTGATGAGCTCAGTGCTAATGACGCCGGATGGCAAGATCGTGGAGTCGGAAGCCGCGCACGGCACCGTGACTCGCCACTACCGCGAGCATCAGAAGGGCAAGGAAACCTCGACTAATTCGGTCGCCTCCATCTTTGCATGGACCCGTGGCCTCGCCCATCGCGCCAAGCTCGACAAAAACGACGCGCTGGCGAAGTTCGCCGCCACACTCGAGAAGGTGTGCGTCGACACGGTCCAGTCAGGCTTCATGACCAAGGACCTCGCGCTCCTGGTCGGCGCCGACCAGAAGTGGCTCTCCACCACCGGCTTCCTTGATAAGGTCGATGAGAACCTGAAGAAGGCGATGGGCGCCTAACCACTCGTGTCCTGGGTACTGTGAACGAGCAAACAAGCGTGCGTAACGCCGCGCGCTAACGGTGCGTCGCAGATCCGGGACCGTTACAAAATCTGAACCCAGTAAAATTCCGCATCGGCGACGCGCCCTACTTAATCTCCTCCGACACGATATCACCTTTGGTCGAGACCACCTCACTGCCGACGCGCTTATCCACCACATCCTTGATACGCATGGCGATACGCAGGTCGCGCTGCATCAGCGCGTGCAGATCATGTGCGTCGAGCACAAGCAGGTTTGTGCGCGCAAGCGCAATGACGGTCGCCGACCGGCGGGACCGCCGCAGCACTGCTATCTCACCGAAGAACTGACCGACGCCGAGCCGTATCGGCTCTTTCTTGCCCTTGAGCACGATCTCGACCTCACCGGCCGCAATGAAATACATTGAATGGGCCGCGTCGCCTTTACGCACGATGACCTCGCCCGGCTCAACTACCTGCGCCCGCAGCAACCCCATAATGTCGGAAATTTCGGCAGCATCGAGCTCGGCGAACAAAGGAACCCGCGAAATCATGCTCCAGGTGACGATGAAGTCGCGGCGATGGATTTGCTCGGCGAAGGCATTGGCGATGATGCCGACTGGTAGCGCCATCATCACCAGCCCGGCGAAAATCGTGCCGGTCGCGATTAACTTGCCAAGCGCGGTCACCGGCACGACATCGCCGTACCCGATGGTGCCGATGGTTACGATTGCCCACCACAGTGCGTCCGGAATCGTGCCGAGTTTGTCCGGCTGGACCTTGCCCTCCGCCAGATGCATCAGCGAAGCCGCCACCACCGAGCTGCCGATCGCGACCACCAGGCAGCCAAACAACGCGCGCCGCTCGGTGTAGAGCACGTCGAGCAGCGAGCGCATCGCCGGTGAATAGCGCGCGATCTTGAAGAAGCGCACCATGCGGAATACCAGCACGAAGCGCAGGTCACCGGGCAGAAACATGGTGAGCCAAAACGGCAGCACCGCAATCAGATCGATGATCCCAGCAGTGCCAAATGCGTATTTCATCCGGGCACGCCTCGCCGCCAAGTGCTGGTGCGGCCCATGCTCCACTGCACACCACAACCGCAAGCCATATTCGATCGTAAACACCACAAGCGAGAAATATTCGATCAGCGCGAACAGTCCAGCATAGCGGGTCTGATATTGCGGCATCGACTCGAGCGCGACCGCGAGCAGGTTGACGACGATCAGCAAGACCAGAAACCGGTCAACCGTGCTGCTAAGGCGGTCGCCGACTGGCCCTTGCTCGAGCACCTGATAGACGCGCTTGCGCAATTCCCTGAGGCGGTTGCGTGCCATACTGTAGTGACCTGCTCAAATTTTTTAGGATATTAATACATTATGGGCCAACAATGCTTTGCAGTCGATCAAACAGCGCCTTTGCCACAGCCACTCTTCACCTCTCCCTATGCGAAGCGAAAGCAATGCAACGCCCATGCTAGCCGAGCGCAGCCTCGACTGCTTTTAGTGCGGCTTCTGCCTTGGCACCATCAGGCCCGCCAGCTTGCGCCATGTCGGGGCGGCCGCCGCCGCCCTTACCGCCGAGCGCCTCGGCACCCTTTTTTACAAGGTCGACCGCGTTGAAACGCTTGGTGAGATCGTCGGTAACGCCGACCACAATGCCGGCTTTACCATCTTCAGCAGTGGCAACAATGACAACGACGCCCGACCCGAGCTGGCGTTTTCCCTCGTCAGCAAGGCTGCGCAAATCCTTCAGTTCAATGCCTGAAACCGCGCGCGCGAGCAGCTTGACGCCGTTGACCTGCCGCACATCGCTCCCTTCGCCAGCGGTCTTGCCGCCGCCGCCCATGGCCAGTTTCTTTTTGGCATCAGAGAGATCGCGCTCGAGCTTCTTTCGTTCGTCCAAGAGGGCACCAATACGTCCGGGCACATCTTCAAGCGGAACTTTAAGCTCTGCAGCTGCTGCCTTAACGACTTGAAGCTGTTTATTAGCGGTCTTGCGGGCGGCATTTCCGGTCAGAGCCTCGATCCGACGCACGCCGGCCGCCACCCCTGCCTCACCGACCAGCGAAATGAGGCCGATGTCGCCGGTCCGGCGCACGTGGGTGCCGCCGCACAACTCTACCGACCAGCCCAGCATGTTGCCGCTGCCATCGCCCATGGCTACTACGCGCACCTCGTCGCCGTACTTCTCGCCGAATAGCGCCCGTGCGCCGGACGCAATTGCATCGTCCTGCGCCATAAGACGGGTGGTCACTGGCGCATTCTGCAACACGATGTCGTTAGCGATGTCCTCAACCCGTTCGATTTCTTCCGGCAACATCGGCTTGGGATGCGAGAAGTCGAAGCGCAATCGGTCCGGCGCCACGAGAGACCCCTTCTGCGCCACGTGATCACCGAGGACCTGGCGCAGCGCCTCGTGGAGAAGATGTGTGGCGGAATGGTTCTGGCGGATGGCGCTGCGTCGGTCGTGCTCGACTTCCAGCAGCAGCGGATCGCCGACCTTGGCCGTACCCTGCTCGACCTTGACGAGATGAACAAACATATCGCCGGCTTTTTTCTGGGTGTCTGTGACTAGGAGTCGGACGCCCTCCCGCCGCATCTCACCGGTGTCGCCGACTTGACCGCCGCTCTCGCCGTAGAACGGCGTCTGGTTCATCACCACCGCGCCGCTCTCACCCTTTTTCAACTCGGAAACTTCCTTGCCATCCTTCACAAGAGCCGCGACAACGCCCTCTGTACTTTCAGTCTCGTAACCGAGGAATTCGCTCGCGCCAATCTTTTCGCGGAGTGCAAACCAAACCGTCTCTTGCGCCGCGTCGCCCGAACCCGCCCAGGAGGCGCGCGCCTTCTCGCGCTGTCGTTCCATAGCATCGGTGAAAGAAGCGATGTCGACGGAAATACCGCGCGAGCGCAGCGCGTCCTGCGTGAGATCGAGCGGAAAGCCATAGGTGTCGTAAAGCGTGAAGGCGGTGTCACCATCGAACATGGCACCCGACTTCAAACCAGCGCTTTTCTCGTCGAGGATGGCGAGACCCCGCTCGAGCGTGCGACGGAAGCGCGTCTCCTCAAGTTTGAGCGTCTCGGTGATCAATGCTTCGGCGCGCAGCAGTTCGGGATAGGCCTGCCCCATTTCACGCGTGAGCGCGGGGACGAGCTTCCACATCAGCGGCTCTCGCGCGCCGAGCAGTTCGGCATGGCGCATGGCACGGCGCATAATGCGGCGGAGCACGTAGCCGCGACCCTCATTGGACGGCAGCACCCCGTCGGCGATCAGAAATGCCGACGCACGCAGGTGGTCGGAAATGACGCGATGCGAGGCCTTGTGCGGTCCGTTTGGCGACACCTTGGTCAGATCGGCGATAGTCTGGATCAACGCACGGAATAGATCGATCGCGTAGTTGTCGTGAGTGCCCTGCAGAACAGCGGCGATGCGCTCGAGACCCATGCCTGTGTCAATCGAAGGTCGCGGCAGATCGACGCGCTTGCCGTCTTCGAGCTGCTCATACTGCATGAACACGAGATTCCAGATCTCTATGAAGCGATCACCCTCGGAGTCGGCCGAGCCCGGCGGCCCGCCGGGGATCTTGTCGCCGTGGTCGAAAAAGATTTCCGAGCACGGGCCACAGGGCCCTGTGTCGCCCATGGCCCAGAAATTGTCCGAACCGGCGATCCGCAGGATCTTGCTGTCAGGCAGCCCGGCAATCTTTTTCCAAAGCTTGAAGGCATCGTCATCGTCGACGTATACGGTGATCAGCAACCGGTCCTTTGGCAGCGCAAAGTCCTTGGTGATCAGCGTCCAGGCCAGTTCAATCGCGCGCTCCTTGAAATAGTCGCCGAAAGAAAAGTTGCCGAGCATCTCGAAGAAGGTGTGGTGGCGGGCGGTGTAGCCGACATTGTCGAGGTCGTTGTGTTTGCCGCCCGCGCGCACACATTTCTGCGCGGTCACCGCACGCGAATAGGACCGCTTCTCCAGGCCAGTAAATACATTCTTGAACTGCACCATGCCGGCATTGGTGAACATCAGGGTGGGGTCATTACGCGGCACCAGCGCCGATGACGCCACGATCTGATGATCGTTGCGGGCAAAGAAATCGAGGAAGCTTTTGCGGATATCGTTGACGCCGCTCATGGATCCGTAGGCCGCTGCTAGTTCCCTGTTGCCGGTCGCCCGCATGACGGCTTTGCCGGGCGCCCCAGCCGGGACCCTAAATCACCGTCCGGCTTGGCGTTTTCAGGGGCTATTTAGCGGCGGGGGTACCGAGAGTCCAGAAAAGGGACCGACGGGTGCCACATTCGCTCATTCCCGCGAAAGCGGGAATCCAGCCCCGGTCCCCGCCGAAGCCTGCACTCAGGCCGGCGAAGCCGGACCCGCGAAAGGACATTTCCCCAAAAACGCCTTCGCCCCCGTCCTCGGTGGCGGCCGCTTTATGCAGCCGGGTGCCGACGGGGGCGAACGCCTAACGCGTCACTGAATGATACGCATCACTTAATGGTGCGGCGGATAACTCCGGCGCCGCCGCCGCGCCTTACTATGCATTAAGCCTCACGGCCGGTCTTCCCTTTACGCCTCGAACTTTTCACCTTCGATACCTTGGCCTTCGCGGCGGCGGCCTTCGGCTTCTTACGTATCGCGCTCTCTTTGGCGCTTTTTGTCTCGCTTTTCGCAGCTCCGGCCTTCCTCAGTTTAGCGGCCTTTGGCTCTGCGATCGGCTCGGCAACTTCGCTCTCGGTGGCTTTCACCTCGGCCATTCCGGCAGGAGCAGTCTCGATTTCGGCCGGCTCTTGTTCGGCGGACGTCTGATCGGTCGGCGTGGGCAGGACAGGCAGCGGTTCTGACCGCTCCTGCGCCGGCTCTTCGTTCTTGAAGGCTATGCCCTCTTCGCGAAGTCCGGCTCCGGACGGCAGCGTCGTTACAACGCCGTCCGGCAGCCCCTCATTCTTTCAAGCCTCAGCAGCCTCATCGCCGTCACCATCTTTGTCCTTGTCTTCACCGGCCATGATCGCTTCCGCAATCAGGCCCGCGTTCTGGCGCACGGCAGCTTCGATCTTATTGGCGACGTCGGGATTCTCCTTGAGAAACTGCTTAGCGTTCTCGCGGCCCTGCCCGATGCGTTGGCTGTCGTAGGAGAACCAAGCGCCGGACTTCTCGACAACGTTCGCCTTGACGCCGAGATCGATCAACTCGCCGGTCTTGGACACACCCTCCCCGTACATGATGTCAAATTCGACCTGCTTGAACGGAGGCGCAAGCTTGTTCTTGACCACCTTCACGCGGGTCTGATTGCCGATCACCTCATCGCGCTCCTTGATGGCGCCGATGCGGCGAATGTCGAGACGCACGGACGCATAGAATTTCAACGCGTTTCCGCCCGAAGTCGTCTCTGGCGAGCCATACATCACGCCAATTTTCATGCGGATCTGGTTGATGAAAATCACCATGGTGCGCGAGCGCGAGATCGAAGCGGTGAGCTTGCGCAGCGCCTGGCTCATCAGCCGCGCCTGCGAACCCGGCTGCACGTCGCCCATCTCGCCCTCGAGCTCGGAGCGCGGCACGAGAGCAGCCACAGAGTCGACCACCAACACGTCGATCGCCCCGGAACGGACTAGCGTGTCGGCGATTTCCAGCGCCTGCTCGCCGGCATCCGGTTGGGAGATCAGAAGATCGTCGACATTCACGCCAAGCTTGCGGGCATAGATCGGATCGAGCGCATGTTCGGCATCGACGAATGCGCAGATGCCACCCTTCTTCTGGGCTTCGGCAATGGTGTGCAGCGCGAGCGTGGTCTTGCCGGAGGATTCCGGCCCGTAGATTTCAACCACTCGGCCGCGCGGCAGACCGCCGATGCCGAGTGCGATATCGAGCCCAAGCGAGCCCGAGGAAATGGCTTCGATATCCATGGCTTTGTCGTTCTTGCCAAGCTTCATGACCGAGCCCTTGCCGAACTGGCGCTCGATCTGGCTCAGCGCGGCAGACAGGGCTTTCGACTTATCCATGGAAGATCCTTCAACGAGACGCAGGGCAGGCTGACTCATGATGTCGCGCTCCTTATGGCCGGGATTCGACCCCCCGACAACGCGGCCCCACCGCTTCGCCGGAATCGACTGAAGACAAACAATGTACCCGATTTGTTCTATGTTCGCAATATGTTCTTTTCCGCATTATGCAGATATTTCTGGGGATGCGACCTGCGTCGGGAGATGACTACCGGTAAACGCCACCGTGTTTTGGGTCCAGGCTATTCGCGAGACCAATCCTGAAAAACGAGCCGAGCTTTCGCAGCCGAATTTAGAGACACGGCGTGAACAGCATCTCCCGCTCACTGCCAGCAACTCGAGCAGATGTGGCAGAGGCCTGGGACCAACTTGCCGAAGCTCGCAAACGCCAAATCGGGGTAAGTCTACCGGGGATACCACCCCCAAAGTAATCTAGCCGCGCTGGCGGCCCCAACTTCATTTCGGAGCTAGACGCCCATGGTTGGTAAACGAGTACAATTTCACGACGAAACCTGGCAGGAGCTGCGGTTGCTCGCTTCAGAAAATATGAAGTCGTTTCAGGAGCTCGCCGACGAAGCGTTCAACGATCTCCTGAAAAAGCACGGACGGCCGGCGAGTCTCAAAGAAGCGCTACGTAAAAGTGCCGGCGCAAGCGCAAAGGTTATCCCGCTCAAGCGCAAACCGGGCCACGCAAGAAGGAAAAGGTGACGCAAGCACCTATCACAAGTGCAGAGACCGTTCCGCGCGGAGCCTTTTTATTGAAACTGCCGTGCGATCCATATTTGCAGAATATCGAGCATTATAGACGGCTCATCGCCAAAGAAGCCGACTAGTCACGCCCGGCAAATGCTGCTCAGCCTGCTCGCTGAAGAGGAAGCCAAAATCGGCGACCCGAGACCCCCGAAAAAAACGCCGCTAGCTCTGGGCCTTCTGGTCCCAATGCCGCCAGTGCGTCGGGCGCACATCCAGCCGCTCCCTGGTTTTCGAATTCATCCAGCCGCCGGTGATGCGTCGGCAGGGAAAGACCAGCGGATGAGGACCATCCTCGTCGATGACGGCGAGTTCAAGATCGCATTCGAACGGCGCGCTCGAGACGGACTGCCACATTTTTTGAAGTGTGAGTGACATTTCCGCCGGCGCTTTGACTTAAATCATAGTGCCACAATTTCTTGCGCCGGGCCGGTCAGTACGTTGCAGTACGATCGGCCGTTTTTGATCTGGATCAATTCCCCGACGACGGAAATTATTGATTTTACCGCGCTTCACCGCCCCTTTAAATCGCCGCGACGCCCCACCAGGGATATCGGCAAGAAAGGCGGATTTGATCTCGCTCAAAAACATCTAATCGAAAGCTTGCTTAAGTGCGCTTGAACCATGACGCGCCGTAAACAAAGTGCGGGCGCGACCGGCGGGCGCGAGGAGAGATCATGAAGTCTGCAGTCATCAAGCGATCAATCGTCCTCGATGGACACAAAACGAGCGTTTCGCTGGAAAATGAGTTTTGGGACGGGCTGCGTGAGATTGTCAGCCGCGAAAACACGACGTTGTCGACACTGGTGCGTCAAATTGACCAGGAACGGGACAGCTGCAACCTGTCGTCTGCGATCCGCGTGCATGTGTTCAGTTATTTTCGAGCGCGCGTCGGCAACCAGGCATCGGGACAGGGCCAGAAGAGCCCGGACGGTCACGCAACCTTGTCCGCTCTCGCCAGCTGATCGAGCCAGGCGCGCCCCGCTCAGCGGCCGTCGCCTGAACGCCCGGTTTCATTGCGCCTGCGGGAAACCAAGCCCCCTTCTGGGCGTTGTCAGAGCACCCGGGTCTTCATCGGATTTGCTTTTTTGCAGTGCAATAGTTATATTGCATTGCAGTAATGTTGTAATGCCGCGGAGCCGGGGCGGAGCGGAGTGTCATGTTGAAGTTCCTGCGGAAGTGCGCCGCAATCCCGGCGGTGAAATATTCGATTATCGCAGTTACAAGCCTGCTCTGGCTGGTCGGCTTTGCCGATCAACTTCCGGACATGATGCAGACCGCGAAATATGTCGGCATCTCGCTGCTGATGTTGGCTGTCGCCGCGACCGCCTGACGCCGCACAGCAACCTGAACTTTTGTCAAGACGTCTGGCGCCTTGCGAAAGACGTCAACCCAAATTCAATTCCTTGAAGAAATCATTGCCCTTGTCGTCGATGACAATGAAGGCGGGAAAGTCTTCAACTTCGATCTTCCAG
>DASWAK010000211.1:0-13382 GCA_036391175.1 Pseudolabrys sp. | reverse complement strand
CCGAACGCTTCAAGACCATGACCGAGCTCGCCTGGGCGGCTTATCACGAAGTGCCGCCGGGCATGGAGCCCGGACTTGAGGCAATCAATTATTACGATCCGCCCAATTTCACCTTCCCGTTCGGCGCTTATATCTGCGTCGTCGACGTGGACGTAGATACTGGCACGACCAAGGTGCGGCGGTTCTATGCGCTCGACGATTGTGGCACGCGCATCAATCCGATGATCATCGAGGGCCAGATCCACGGCGGCCTGACTGAAGCTTTCGGCATCGCCATGGGCCAGGAGATCCATTACGACGATGAAGGCAACGTGACCACTGCGTCGCTGTTGGATTACTTCCTGCCGACGGCGGTTGAGACGCCGAAATGGGAGACCGACTGGACGACGACCCCCTCACCGCATCACCCGATTGGCGCCAAGGGGGTGGGCGAGAGCCCGAATGTCGGCGGCGTGCCGTGCTTCTCGAATGCCGTAAACGACGCCTTCAAGTTTCTCGGCTCAACACATATCCAGATGCCGCACGACAATTGGCGGACCTGGATGGCGGCGGATAAGCTCGGCCTGCACGCTTGATCATACGACTGCGAAAACAGGGCGCGGCGCTGGTTCCCATCCGACGTCGCGTGAATATGTGACGGAAGCGTAATGACGTTGACCCGCGACAATATTTCCGATCGCCTCGCCGCCGTCGGCTACATTGCCGATCATGATATTGCGACGGCGCTCTGGCTGATGGATTTCCTCAAGCGGCCGCTGCTGCTCGAGGGCGAGGCCGGCGTCGGCAAGACCGAGGTGGCGAAAGCGCTCGCTGCGGTTCACGGCGCCGATCTCATCCGGCTTCAATGCTACGAGGGCCTCGATCAAAATGCCGCGCTCTACGAGTGGAATTATCAGCGCCAGCTCCTAGCCATCAAGACACGCGAAGGCCTCGGCGAAGATGCCGACGCGATCGAAGAGCACATCTTCTCCGAGCGCTATCTTCTGGAGCGCCCGCTGCTCGCCGCTATCCGCCGGGAGAAGCCGCCGGTTCTGCTAATCGATGAAGTGGATAGGGCGGACGAAGAGTTCGAGGCATTTCTGCTCGAAGTCCTGTCGGATTTCCAAGTCAGTATCCCTGAACTCGGCACCATCAAGGCAACTTCGATTCCACGGGTGGTGCTGACGTCGAATGGAACGCGCGAGCTATCCGATGCGCTGCGCCGCCGTTGCCTCTATCATTATGTCGACTTCCCCGACGTGGATCGCGAGGCGAAGATCATCCTCACGCGTACGCCGGGCATCGACACCGCGTTGGCACTGCAGATCTCGCGCATGGTTGCGAGCGTGCGCAAGGAGGACTTGCGCAAAGTTCCCGGCGTTGCGGAAACCCTCGATTGGGCTGCAACACTTGCGGGCCTCAACATCCACGATTTGCGGCAGGAGCCTGAAGCGGTGCACGAGACGGTGATGTGCCTACTCAAGACGCGCGAAGACCGTAGCCGCTTGACGCGTGAAGTGACTGACCGGCTGCTCGGCAAAGTGGCATAAGCGGCGAGGTACCGATCAATGGCAGTTGCGGTGATCACCACATCTGGCGAGAGCATCGGCGCGCCGACGAGGCGGCAGCTGGCCGGCTTCGCGCGCACGCTGCGGGACAATGGTTTCAAGGTCGGGCTGGCCGAGACCGGCGATGCGCTCGCGATTCTCACCGCGCCGCTGGCGGCGCGGCCATTGTCGTTAAAGCCAGCCTTGCGCTCGCTGTTTTGTGCGACGCATTCCGATTGGGAGCGCTTTGATGATATTTTCGACGCCTTCTGGCTCGGCCACGGTGTGCGTCAGGCGCGGACGCTTGCTGGGTCAGCGCTGCAAAGCCACGCGCAGGCGCGCCACCTAAACGGCGTCGGCTCGCGAGCGGAAAAGCCGGGCATTCCCGATTACGTCGAGCGGCGCAACAACGACAGTGACAGCTCTGGCGATGGCCGTGGCAAACGCGAAGGCGCCTCGCGCTTCGAAAACCTGGCCAGCACCGATTTGCGCCACATCGTCGATCCTGCCGATATCTTGCAGGCGCATGCTCTCGCTGAGCGGCTTGCGCGGGTCATGCGCACACGGCTTGTTCGGCGCGAGCAGGTTCGCCGGCATGGACGCCGGCTCGACTTGCGTCGCACGATTCATAAAAGCGTCTCGCACGGCGGTACGCCGGTGGAGCTCGCCTGGCGTCGCCGCAAAATAAAGCCGCTGCGGCTGGTCATGCTGCTAGACGCCTCCGGCTCCATGAGCCTTTACACCGCATTCTTCGTCCGATTCCTGCACGGCGTCGTCGACGCCTTCCGCGAGGCGGAAGCTTTTGTCTTCCACACGCGGCTTGCGCATGTATCTGCGTCGCTGCGCGATCGCGACGTCACGCGGGCCGTTGACCGGCTTTCCTTGATGGCGCAGGGCATTGGCGGCGGCACGCAGATCGGCGAGAGTCTTGCGACCTTCAATCGCTGGCATGCGCGGCGGGTGATTAATTCACGCACCGCGGTGATGATTGTTTCGGACGGCTATGACACAGGCGAGCCCGAACTGCTTGGCAAGGAAATGCGGCGCTTACATCGCCGCTGCCGCAGAATCATCTGGTTGAATCCGTTGATGGGCTGGCGCGACTACAGCCCGCAGGCGCGCGGCATGCAGGCGGCGCTGCCCTATGTCGACCTTTTTGCCCCGGCCCACAATCTCGAAAGCCTAGCGGCCCTTGAGCCCTATCTCGCGAGGATATGACGCCATGCATCGCGCTGTGGATATTCTCGGCATTATCTCGGCCCGGAAAGAGACAGGAGAACCGTTTGCACTCGCCACCGTCGTGCGCACGGTGTCGGCTACAGCGGCCAAGGCCGGTGCAAAGGCCGTGATCCTGCCGGACGGTACGATTTATGAAGGGTGGATTGGCGGCGGCTGCGCCCGGGCGGCAGTGCTTAAGGCCGCTAAAGATGCGCTCGCCGATGGCCAATCGCGTCTTGTCTCGGTGCAACCGCCCGATGCGTTGGACGAGAAGGGCCTGAAGGCCGGTGAGGAGCACGAAGGTGTGCGGTTCGCCAAGAACATGTGCCCAAGCCAAGGCACGATGGACATATTCGTCGAACCGGTGCTGCCCCGGCCCCAAGTCGTTATCTGCGGTTCCAGCCCGGTCGCGGTCGCAATCGCCGACCTTGCAAGGCGGAGCGGATTCTGGGTGACCATTTGCGCACCGGTGGCCGAGCAATCCAACTTCGTTGAGGTCGATCGACGGATCGAAGGCTACGCCCTGCCTGTCAATGAAGCAGGCAGTCGCTTTGTCGTCGTTTCGACCCAAGGCCGCGGCGACGAAGCCGCATTGCAGGCCGCGCTCGCGGTCGAAGTCGATTATGTCGCGTTCGTCGGCAGCCGGCGCAAGGCCGAAGTTTTGAAGGCGGAGCTGGCGAAGCGGGGGGTTACGCCCGAACGACTGGCCGCGCTGAAGGCGCCGGCCGGCCTCGACCTCGGCGCCATCACTCCCGACGAGATTGCGATCTCAATCCTTGCTGAGATCGTCGCGGTGCGGCGAAGCAGGCAGTTGCGCGGAAGCCCGCCCCAATCGTAATCTTTTTCTTTTCGATCATTTTTTCACCGAAGTTGGACGGGCAAGCTTTCCGCTAGCGCTACCAGTCGCCGCTTTAACAGCGGACATTCGCAACAGACTGCCCTTTAATGCGTTGATGCTTCCTTGGTAATGTCGCTGATTTCCCGGCACGAAACGGTTGCCTCATAAGTTGGCGAAGTTTGCTGAGTACCAAATGATGCGTGCATTGATAGTCTTCACGCGCCCAATGCTTGTCGCGGATGCTCCACCGCCAGTACGCGCATGATGTCCTCGTTCACACTGCGCCGGGCATCTTCAGTCACCGCCGCGTCGAGCTTTGCTTCATAAGCGATGCGCGCGGGCCGGTGAAATACCAGTACACGGTCGCCGATTTCCATCGCTTCGTTAATCTGGTGGGTGATAAATACGGCGGTCTTGTTGCTTTGCCGCACCAGTCGCACGAATTCAGCACGTAGATCGCGTGCGGTCATCTCATCGAGAGATGAGAAAGGCTCGTCGCATAACAGGATTTCCGGATCGACCGCGAACGCCCGCGCGATCGACACCCGTTGGCGCATGCCGCCGGACAGCGCGTGCGGATAGTCATTCTCGTGGCCGGCGAGGCCGAGCCGCTTGAGCCATGCCCGCGCGGTGTCCTCCGCCTGCTTTGGATTGGTGTCGAGGATCTGCAAGCCGAGTCGCACATTGTCGAGTGCGCTGCGCCATGGCATCAGGCGGTCGTTCTGGAACACGATGCCGATCTTGCCACGAAAGAAGTCGAATTCCCGGAACGGATCGTGCCCGATCACTTTCGCCTCGCCGGAACTTGGCTCGACCAGCCCAGCCACGATGTTGAACATCGTGGACTTGCCGCAGCCGGTTTTGCCGAGGACGGCGACGATCTCGCCCTTGGCGATCTCGAACGACAGTCTGTCGACAGCGACAAAATCGCCGCGTCCGTCCGGGCGCTTGAACGTCTTGCTGACGTCCTTGAAGCGAATGACCGGATCGACGCCTGACATAAGCTACATGGCCCGTTCGGACACCGCGCGATAGCGCAAGGCCCAGTTCTCGATCGCCGTGATAGTCTGCTGCACCACTAACACGAACAGCACGAGCTGCAGGGTCCAGGCCATGGCGCCGGCCATGTCGAACAATTGCTGTTGCCGCAACAGTTGGTAGCCGACGCCGCCGGTGGCGCCGACCAGCTCTGCCACCACCACAACGCGGGCAGCATTGCCGAGATTAACTTTCCATGCCGTCAGAATGCCGGGCACGATGGTCGGTACGATCAGAAAACGAAACAGCGTCCAGCGGGAAGGCCGGAAAGCCATGGTCATCTCGAACAGGTCCTTCGACATCGAGCGAAAGGCGTCAAGAATCTGAAACGTGAAGGCGGGCAGCGTCGTCATCACCATGATGAACAACACACGGAATTCGATACCGTGGAACCAGATGATGGCGAACACCACCCAAGACAGCGCCGGAATGCCCTGGAAGAAGGTCAACACCGGCGCGATGAAATTCTCCGCGGTTCTCGACTGGCCGATGATCATCGCCAGAATGCCGCCGAGGAGGAAGGCGCCGAACAGCCCGCCGAAAATTCGGCCGGCGGTGAGTAGCACGTCAATCAAAAGGGATCCCGTGATCAGTACCTCGATGGTGCGGGAAATGATCTCTAGCACCGGCGGAAACAGATAGTGCGGAAACACCATCGACAGAATCTGCCAGCCCGCCGCCAGCCCAATCATGCCGGCGGCGGCTTGCAGAACGCGCATGGTGCGCGAGTTGGTCATTTCATCGGCTTGGCGTAGATGGTGTCGTTCGAAGGCAGCGACTTGAAATAGCCGACGTCGACGCCGGCCTTGTAGACTGCGTCGATCTGCTTGGCGACCTCGCCCGCCGGCACCACGCTCATGCCGAGCCGATCGTTGGACTTGATCAGCGAGACCAGTGCAGCGCGGTCCTCCAGCGTCGATTTCGGCGCGATCAGCGCCGCTGCCTCCTCCGGATTCTTGGCGATGAACTCGCCGGCCTCTCTGTAGGTCGCGTAGAGCTTGGGGATTAACGCTTGGTTCTGCTCGATCCAGTCGCTATGCGCGGCGACGCCGAGATAGGGGATGCGCTCGCCGCCGGCGAAGCTCTTCCACGTCGTCGTGATGCTAGTGTCGAGTGCGCGGATCTCGGGTTTTTTTGCTTTCAGCAGAGTATAGGCCGGCTCCCAAAGCTGGATAGCATCGGCGCGGTCGGCCAGCGCATAGCCGACCAGACCGGGCGGCGCGGTGTTGATCACTTGCACCTTCGCTGGATCCATGCCGAGCTTCTTGGCGAAGAACTCAAACATCACGAAATTTGTGGTCGAAGAGGCGGCGGCGAGTTGCTTGCCTTCCAGGTCCTTCACGTTTTTCACATCGGGCCGCGAGGTGACGACTGTGCCCCAGAAGTCGAACAGGTTGAACAGGTACTTTACCTTCACGCCGCGCGCATCAGCGAGGCCAACAGTGAGCACCGCAGCGCTGCCGCCGACCTTAAACTCGCCGGAGTTGAATTGAGTGGTGTAGGCGTCGGGCGGCCGCTCGACGAAGTCGATATCGAGCCCGTGTGCCGCGTCAAGCTTCTTGGCCTTGATCACTGGTGGCATGAACGCGCCGAGCGAGGGAAAGCCGAAGATGACAACGGTGACCTTGGCTGGTGCTTGCGTGGCGGCTGGCGCGGGCGCGATCACCGTGGCGAGAGCGAGTGCCCCAAGCGCGCAGCCGGTGGAACGCAGGCGCGTTGATAATCTGGTCATTCAAGTGCCTCCTCCAAGTTCCTCGTTAAGTGCGGAGCTTCGGTCCTTGGTTTTTTCATTGAATTCCAAATAATCGCGCGGCCAGGTCGCCGTTGATGGAATCGGTTTGCGCTTTGGACAGGCCGGCGGCGGCGACGATCTTCATCGGCTCCATGTCGCCGATCGGAAACGGCATGTCAGAGCCCATCATCAGGCGGTCCGCGCCCATTATCTCGACGACAAATTTGAGCACGCGCGCATCGTGCAAGATGGTGTCGGTAAAGATACGCGACAGCGCTTCCGCCGGGTCACCGATGCCGGGCGTGATCGCGGCGTTGCGTTTGAGACGGCCGAGCACGAAGGGCAGGGCGGCGGCTCCCATGGGCGCGAAAAATTTCGCCTTTTTGTACCGCGTGACATGGCCGGCGCAGATCAACCGCGCCACGGCCACCACTGCGTCGGTGATGCGGCCGAGCCCATTGGCCAAGCCGAAATCGTTGACGCGCGTATCGCCGGCATCGAAGCTCGGATGGATATGGATGAGTGCCCCCGTCTCGTCCGCCGCCTGCCAGAACGGGTCGAGATCGGCGGCATCGAGCGCCGAACCGACCCCACGCGGCAGCGTGCCGATCATGGCGCCTGCAAAGCCCGCCCTCACCGCGTCCTTGAGCACGTTGGCGGCGCGTGCGCCGTCGCCGAGCGGCACGGTCGCCAGCGGCACGAAATGCGGCGCGGCTTTCGCCGTGGCGAGCAGGCACTCGTTGGAGAGACGACTCCAGGCTTCGGCCTCGGTGCCAGGCAACTCATAGCCGAACATGTCGACCCAACCACCAACCACCTGCTTATCGATGCCCTGCTTTTCCATCCACGTCAGCCGCGCAGGAATATCCGACAACGGTTTTGACACCGGCCGCGTCGGCTTGCCGCCGGCGAAGGCGAGAGCGAGCGAGCCTCCGTCCTCGATCTGCCGAACGTTGGGGAACTTCGCGGCATCCTTGCGGATCGCGGTGAGTAGATCGGGCGGTACCAGATGGGCGTGGCAATCGACAATCATTCACTTTCCTTTTGCACGCGCTGCGGCGATCAGGTCGCCGAGCTTCGATACTTTCAACGGCAAGGTGTTGATGGAAACGCCGAGCGGCCGGAGCGCATCGTTGACTGCATTGGCGAGCGCGGCGGGTGCGCCGAGATAACCGCTCTCGCCCGAGCCTTTCTGCCCGAGCACGGTGTGCGGCGAGGGCGTCTCATGGTCGATGATATCGACCGCCGGCACCTCGTGCGACGACGGCAGCAAATAGTCCATGAAGGTCTGGGCGATCAGTTGGCCCTCGTCGTTATAGGCGAATTCCTCATGCAGTGCGGCGCCGATGCCGTGCGCGATGCCCCCCATTGTCATGCCGCGCACGATTTTCGGATTGATCTGCGTGCCGCAGTCGTGCCCCAGTCGGTAACGCACGATCTGCGGCGTGCCGAGATCGGGATCGATGCTGAGCAGGATCAGATGGAATTCGAACGAGAAGCAGGGATACATCTGCACCCGTCCGTCTGGCGTCGGCAGCGTGCCGCCGGTCGGCACCTCGTAGACATGGCTCACCGCCAACCCGGGCTCAAAGCCCTTCGGCATGCGATGAATGTTGCGGTGCGCGATCTGCACCAGGTCGGCCCAGGTCCGCTTGTTCTGCGGCGCGTTGCAGTCGAACACGCTACCCTGATCATAGACCACGCGTTCGGGCGCGATGCCGAGATCGTGCGCGCCGATCGCCGTGAGCTTGGCTTTGAGTTTTAGCGCTGCGTGGAAGGCCGCGCCGCCGAGCATGATCGCCATGCGGCTGCCGACCGGCGTGCCGCTCGGTAGCGAGTTCAATGAATCGGTCCGCGTTACCCGGATACTGTCGGGATCTAGCTCCAGCACTTCGCCAATCACGGTGCCGACCAGCGTCTCGTGGCCCTGGCCCGATGAAGTAGTGTGCATGGTAGCGGTGATGGCGCCCATGCCGTCCACATTGATGCGGCAGGAATCCATGAAGGTTGAGGTAGTGATCGCCGGATTGAGCAGGGCCTCGAAAGTGGCGTTGCCGCCGGAAGGTTCCAGGCACGCCGCGATGCCGATGCCGGCGAGCTTGCCTTCGGTGCGCAGCCGGTCGCGCTCCTGCTTGAGCGCCTCGTAGTTCATATTGGCGAGCACCTTGTCGATCACGGTGTGATAGTCGCCGCTGTCGTAAGTAGTGCCGCTCGGGATCAGGTAAGGAAATTCCTCGTGGCGGATCAGATTGCGCCGGCGCACCTCCAGCGGATCGAGGCCGAGCACATTCGCGACCTCGTCCATCACGCGTTCGAGCGCGAAATTGGTCGGCCCCTGGCCGAAGCCGCGCACCGCGTCCTGCGTGGTCTTGTTGGTGACCACCGCGATGGCGCGATACTCAACGCTCTTGATCTTATATGGGCCGACGATAGAGCCGATCGGCTTGCCGAGTTGGAACGGCGAGCGGCCGGCATAGGCGCCGAGATTTTCCAGCGCGCGCATTTTCATCGAGCGCACGATGCCGGCGTCGTCGAACGCGACCTCTACATCGAACAGCCGCTCCGGCCCGTGCGCATCGCCGCCGCGCATATTTTCGAGGCGATCCTCGATCAGGCGGATCGGAAAGTCGAGCCGCCGCGCCAGAAATCCGCAGAGTACGGTATGCTTGATGCCGCGCTTGACGCCGTAGCTGCCGCCCACGTCGACGTCGTAATGCACGCGAACCGACTTGCTTGGAATTTTCAGCGCGGCGCTGATCTGGTCGGCATAGCGCGGCATCTGGATCGAGGCGTAGACGTCGAGGATTTCGCGCCAGGGGTCCCAGCTCGCGACCACGCCGAAGGTCTCTATTGGCACTGTCGACGAGCGGCCCCATTTCACCCGTAGCGATAATTTGCGCGGGGATGCGGCGAAATCCTTGTCGACCTTGCCCCACACAAGGGTCTTATCGAGCAGCACATTGGAGCCGTGCGCCTCATGCACCAGCGGCCCACTGGCAAGCGCCTGTTCGGCGTCGAGTACGAAGGGCAGCGGCTCGTAAGTGACATCAATTGCCTCGGCGGCATCTTCCGCCTGCGCCCGCGTATCGGCGACCACGGCCGCGACCCATTCGCCGGAATAGCGCGCAATATCGAGTGCGAGCGGCCTGCGCGGTACGTTCGGTGTATCCAGTCCAGTCATCAACGGAAGCGTTGCTGCCGCGAGTTCGGCACCGTCCAGAACGTAGCGTACGCCGGGCATCGCCAGTGCAGCGTTCTTGTCGATACATTTGATGCGCGCCGCGGGGTAGGGGCAGGTCAGCAATGCGACATGCTTGGTGTTAGGGAGATCGATGTCGGCGACGTACCGGCCCTTGCCTACGACGAAGCGGCGGTCCTCGCGCACGCGCCGGTCGGTTGACACGAAGCGATGGTGGCCAGCACTCACTTGCGAACCTCCTCCGACGGGCGGTTGACCCCGCGCATGCGCTCGGCAGCGAGCGCTATTGCCTCCACAATCTGGGCATAGCCAGTACAACGGCAGATATTGCCGGAGATTGCTTCCACGATTTGCTCGCGAGTCGGCTCCGGATTGGCGGCGAGCAGCGCGTGCGCGGTGAGGATCATGGCGGGAGTGCAGTAACCACACTGCATGCCGTGGGTTTCGCAGAAGGCGTCCTGGATCGGCGACAACTCGCCCGGCCCTGGTGTGACGCCTTCGATGGTGGTGATGGCTGCGTCTTCCGCTTGCGGCGCGAACATCAGGCAGGAGCGCACGGCGACGCCGTCGACCAGCACTGTGCAGGCGCCGCACACGCCGTGTTCGCAGCCGGCATGGGCCCCCTTGAGATTGAGATGGTCGCGCAGCGCATCGAGCAGCGTGGTGCGGGGCTCGATGTCGAGTTCGTGCGCGGCGCCATTGACGGTGAGCTTAATGCGCATGGATCTTTCCTTGCGCATGGGCGCGGGCATCGGCTATGGCTCGCGCGGCGAGGGTCGCCGCCACCCGGCGCCGGTAGGCCGCCGTGGCGTGTAAGTCCGCGAGCGGTTCGATATCGGCGAGCGCCGCGTGCACCGCGTCTTTCACCTTACTTGCGTCGAGCTCCGTGCCTGCCAATTGCTTTTCGGCGCTTTCCAGCCGGATTGGACAATCGGTGGCGGCGCCGACCCCGATGGCGATGCGCTTTGCTTTACCGTCATCGGTGAGTTCAATCTGCGCTGCCGCCGACACGAACGCGAAATCGCTGCGCCTTGCATTCACTTCGTGAAAGCCGACGCCGACCTTGCCGGGCCACACCGGAAAGCGCACGTCCGTCAGGCAAGCGCCGGCGGGCAGAGCGGTAGTCATCGGCCCGACGAAAAACTCACGCGCCGGAATGTCGGCGCTTGCGCTACCGACACGATAGCTCAAGCTCGCGTCGAGAATGACGGCAATCAGCGGCAATTCCGCCGCTGGGTCGGCGTTGGCAAGCGAACCGCCGATCGTGCCGCGTGCACGTGTGGCGGCGTGCCCGATAAAAGGAATCGCGCGGGCGAGCAGCGGCAGCTTGGCCGCGATCAATGCATCGTGCTCGACCAGATATTGCCGGGTGGTTGCGCCGATTGAGATCGCGTCGCCATCGGCCCGGATATAGGAGAGCGCAACGATACGATTGATATCAATAAGCCGTGTCGGGCGCGCCAGTCGCATCACCATCATGGGAACCAGCGTCTGTCCGCCGGCGATGACGCGCGCGCTCTCATCAGCCGCCAGCATCGCGCAGGCTTCGTCCACGTCAGCGACGCGGAAATACTCAAATGGCGCTGCTTTCATGACCGTTTACGCAGCCTTCGACCAGACGTGACATGGTTAGAGTTTCTATGGTGTGATTTCAATCGTCAAAAGCCCGACGACAGGGACTGGCGCTATGCTCTCGGGTTTGACGGAAAGGCATCTGACATGAAGATCGATGGAACGTTGTCACTGCGGGTACATCAACTATGAGGCCGAGGTTGATCTCGCCAACGTTATGATCTGCCACTGTTCGATTGCCAAACTTTATGGGGCTCAGCAATCCGCACAGTCGCATTCAGCCGCGAAGGTACACCTTCAAGCTACTAACGGGCGAACTGAAGATTTACGTCAGGACAAGCCAAAGCGGGAATAAAAAGCCCACAATCCTTCTGCCTCGAATGCGGAACGCCTGTTTATTCGACCACACTGGGAGACGACCCAAAAGTCCATTCATCCGAGTGGGCACCATCCGGTGCCGAAAACACAGCTCTGGTTTCGCTCATCGCAACGGTGCTTGCCAATCTTGATGGTATTGCCAAGCTTGAAACTCAACCGCTTTTAATCGATCGGGCGCCGTGACTTAAGAGGAGTCGAAACGTCAGGCCAGAACGGCCGCTTTGCTCAATACAAGCGCGGGAACCTCTCAGGCTCCGACTCGGCGATCTTTATTTCTTCTTGATGTATCGCAACGGCAATTCACATCGCTTGCAATGCCAGCCAAATGCACGGCAGCGGCGGGACTTACCACCTTCGAGGCCCAATACATATCTGAACGCCAGCCGGCCGCCAGGAGACCTCCGTCCCTAGTAGGCTGCGATGTACTGGCCCCCCGTATAACGCAGCCCTCTTGGCGGTCGGTCATCTGCCCGCCACCATTGATCTGCATCAATGCAAATAATTTTTTGTCTGATTATACGTTGACTACTTCGAGTTATAGGAGGCCGTTATGGCTGAAACTGTAACCAAACTGCCTATAAATCAAGAAAAGACCGAACGCTCGTCGATCGGTGCGTGGCGGCCCTTTGAAAGCCTTCGCCAAGAGGTCAATCGGCTGTTCGATGATTTTGGTTGGAGTGCTTGGCAGCCATTCCCTCGGTCGCTTTTTGCGGCAGAACCACTTTTTCAGCGCGGACTGATGCGGGCAACCATGCCGGCAGTCGATCTCGTTGAGAGTGATAAAGCCTATGAAGTTACGGCCGAGCTGCCTGGAATGGATGAGAAAAACATCGACGTCAAAGTTACTGACGGTAGGCTGACCATAAAGGGCGAGAAGCAAGAAGAAAAAGAGGAAAAGAAGAAAGACTATTACCTGCACGAGCGTCGCTTCGGCTCGTTCGAGCGCAGCTTCGAGTTGCCGGAGAGTGTCGATGCGGAAAAGATCGAGGCCAGCTTCAAGAAGGGCGTGTTGACCGTGACCCTTCCGAAGAAGGCTGAGGCGCAAAAGCCGGCAAAAAAGATTGAGGTCAAGGCCGCCTGAATGGCCACCGAATGAATGCAGTCAGGGAACCCCGGGACAATGTCCCGGGGTTTAACGGATAAAAATAGTCCCGTCGTCAAGAAGCCGGACTTCCATAAAATTGGAGATACCCAATGGGAATACTCGATAACCTTAGCGGCGCTATAAAAGGACTAGCTGGGCAGGCGGAAACCGCTGCTCTTCCAGCTCTATTGTCTGCGGCGCTTGCAAAGACTGACCTAAAAGATATGCAGGGCTTGCTGAATAAGCTCCAGCAGTCAGGGCTTGGAAAGCAAGTTTCGTCATGGCTTGGTGATGGCAAAAATTTGCCGATCACGGCGGATCAACTTCGCGCAGCATTAGGCAATGAACAGATCCAACAGTTGGCTGCACATTTCGGTTTGCCGATGGACAAGATATTGGCGACTGTGGCCGAAAATCTTCCAGCCATCGTGGATAAGTTGAGCCCGAACGGGAAGTTGCAGCAGGTTTAAGCATTGGTGGTTGCCTTAGCGGACAATCCGCGCTGCTGGCCCCGGCCGTAAGAGCGGCGCCAACGCCAATACCCAACGCGGGCCTGACCTGGTCGGAGCCCGACAGCACTCAGATCGCGGGTGTTTAGACGCGATGTCCGCTCTTGGCACTTAACGGACAATTCAGCCGTACCCACTAGCGCGCCGCGTCAAAACTATATTCACGCCTAACCTCGGTACTGGATGACTCCCGTTGTGCGGAACGTTTTTCCTGCGCTCGCCCTAACGCCAACGAAAGCACGGCCCATCCCGCCACCACCGGCAGCGAGCAGAGCGCAATAGCGCCGA
>DASWAK010000210.1:0-1512 GCA_036391175.1 Pseudolabrys sp. | reverse complement strand
GCGCCACGGACATTGGCGCCAACCCCGAGCTCAAGCGCGCTTATCTTGGAATGTGACTCATGACCGCCACCACCCTCCGCGCCCGCCTCGCCCGCCCGCCTATCCTGATCGCGCCGGGAGTCTATGATCCGCTCACCTCGCTGATCGCAGAGCAGGCCGGCTTCGACACGCTCTATGTTTCGGGTGCGGCTATCGCTTATACGCGGCTTGGACGTCCCGACATTGGCTTGGTGAGCATGAACGAAGTGGTAGAGACCGTGACGCTGATACGCGACCGCGTGCGCGCGCATCTGGTCGTCGATGCCGACACCGGCTACGGCAATGCACTCAATGTCGAGCGCACGGTCCGCCTGCTTGAGCGCGCGGGCGCCAATGCCATCCAGATCGAAGATCAGGATTCTCCGAAACGCTGCGGTCATCTCGACGATAAAGCGTTGGTCCCCGCCCCGGAGATGGTCGGCAAGATCAAGGCAGCGCTCGATGCACGACACTCGCGCGAAACCCTGGTGATTGCTCGAACCGATGCAATAGCCGTCGAGGGCTTCGAGCGCGCCATTGCGCGTGCTGTAAGCTACCGTGACGCCGGCGCCGATATACTGTTTGTTGAGGCGCCGAAAACGCGGGCCGAGCTTGAGCGTATTCCACCCGCGGTCCTCGGCGTGCCGCTGGTGGCGAACATGGTCGAGGGCGGCAAGACTCCCCCTCTCGCGGCGGCGGATCTGGAAGAAATTGGCTTTTCGCTTGTGATTTTCCCTGGCGGCATCGTTCGCGCATTGGCGCGCACCGCGAGCGAATTTTACGCCTCACTTGCCGCCCATAATACCTCCGAACCGTTTCTTGATCGAATGTACGATTTTGCTGCCCTCAATGACGTCATAGGTACGCCAGCGTTGATCGCTCTCGGGAAGCAATACGAAGCGGCGGCCGCGCCGAACAGTGAAAAAGGTCACCGCACGTGAATTCAGCGTCGCCGGCAAGCAAAGGAAAGTCTCGCATGGACAAACTTTTCGATTCCATCATAAAGAATGCCCGAGTGGTTCGCCCGAACAGGACTTCGATCGATTGCCTTGATATTGCGATCAAGGATGGAAAGATCGCTCAAATCGGGCCGGACATTCAGGTTGATCGTGCCAAGCAAGTCTTTGACGCCAAGAACCGTCTCGCATTTCCAGGTTGCGTCGATGCGCATATGCATATCGGGATATATTCGCCGCTCGCTCAAGATGCGGTTTCCGAGAGCAAGGCCGCGGCAATGGGAGGCGTTACCTCGAGCCTGAATTATGTACGCACAGGGCACTACTACCTCAATCGCGGCGGCCCTTACCGTGAGTTCATGCCTGAGGTGTTCAGGCAGTCAGAGGGACGATTTTGGGTCGACTATGGCTTTCATATTGCGCCGATCGAGGCGGGGCATATCGATGAAATGGAGCATCTGGTTACCGAACATGGCGTGACCTCGTTCAAGATCTTCATGTTCTACGGAGGCTATGGCCTGCACGGTCGCTCGTCGCA
>DASWAK010000209.1:0-2040 GCA_036391175.1 Pseudolabrys sp. | reverse complement strand
GCCTCGCTAAGCGACGGATCGATAATACGATATGCGAATTCCGGTTGGTGATCGCCAAAACGAACAATCAAAAACGATTCGGTCGGAAACTCGCGTTTGAGCCGATCGAGCAGCGCGGAATAGTCATGCGCGCTTAATGTTTGCCGCCGGATATATTCATCGATGTTGGGAGCATTGCCGAGTTGACGCCAGCCTGGCGTCAGTTCTGGACGGAAGCTGAAATCCCACGGGAAGTGATTGGCGGCGGTGTAAACAAACAAAAACAGCGGGCCTTGACGCCGTTCGCTTGCAATGATGTTCGTCGCCTGATCGAAATAGAAGCTGTCAGGCTCGAGTCCGCGAGCCCCTAGGTCCTTCATGTCGAGATAGTGCTCAACGCCCGCCGTAGTCTGAAAACCACGCGAGCCAAGAAACGCGCCGTAGAATGGATAAAGGCTAAAGGTATTGTAGCCGCACCGGCTAAGTGCATTCGGCAGGCCGCGCGCGACACGCCCGGCGGCTATACGCGTCACCGATGTCGCGAAGCGACCGTATGAACGCGCTGACAGGCCAGTCAATACATTGTATTCGGTGAACCAACTGGGGCCACCAGCGCCTTCCACCAGCATCTTACGCGCGACTCCGTCAAACGATCGGAAGTGTCGCTGGTAGCCGGGCGGAACTTTCATGCCGGGCGCGGCGGTGATGTCGAAGCTTGACTCGTCATGCAGCAGGATAATGTGCGGAAGCTTTCCGCCCGGGCTGCATGTCGCCGCAGGCGCCTTTAGCCGATCCGTGACGGTAACATCCGATTCCAGCAGCCCGTGAGTGGCAAATTCGTAGATCGCCTCTATGCCGGAACGGGCAAACTTGGACACATAGTCCCTATCAAAAAACTCCCCATAAAAATCAGCCGGATAGGCCGCCGACAGAACAACGAGGCCACCCATGCACAAGGTGCTGCCGAGCGCAGTCGTGCGCATGCGCACACGAAATGGATCGATCCGCCAAAGGAGCATCAACAAAGGAACCGCGACCACCGCACCGAACAGAACCGGCTCGCGCAGGCGTGGCATGATCGTAAAAAGAAAGGCTGATGTGTCCGGATCGATGATCATCAGGTCGACGAAGTTCGCCGTCATCATCAGCTTGTCGTACTTGAACTGCGATAACAAAATAAGTGCGACGACCATCGCGAGCGACAGCAACCCGGCAATTGCGGGCCGTCGCAGCAAAGCCAGCCACAAAAAATTCAGCAGTGCCCAGGCGAGCAGGAAAGTTGCCTTGGTGGCGAGCTCAAGCTCGGTCGCGGCCATCACGACAAACGCGGCGAGGTGCAGGACAGTGATAAGCACCAGCGCAAACGCATCGCGGCGAGAAATCGCCTCTGCGGGCGCAAGACGACTGAGCAGGGCGGACGCTGCGGACAACATGGCCTACGGACGGCCCTGCCCGGCTGCGATCCCTCTAACTCCCCAGCGCACGGCCCGCTGTCATAAGACTGTAATCAAACTGTCATTGCAAGCTGTTGCGCCGCCGACGATCGGATTTTGCATCTAAACCAAGGGATGGGCCCAGATCAGGCCGAAATCATTGGTTTCACGCGCCCACCTCCGCGTGCCATCATTGCCACGATGATCGTCGACTCCCGTCTCACCGACGCGTGGGCGCGGTTGCCCGACTATCTCGGCAGCCACGTACTGGTTAGCCTGACCGCGCTTGCCATCGGGCTTGGCATCAGCCTGCCGGTCGCTATCGCCTCGAGGCGCCGGCCCATTCTGCGCGGCGCTTTGCTGGCAGCCGCCAGCGTTGTGCAGACCATTCCCGGCCTCGCTCTTCTCGCGCTTTTCTACCCCTTACTGTTGGCCATGGCGGCCTTGTCCGAACGTGTGTTTGGCAAAGGCTTCTCCGCACTCGGATTCCTTCCGTCGGTACTGGCGCTCGCGCTCTATTCGATGCTGCCGGTGCTACGCAATACGATCACAGGCCTCAACGGCGTTGATACGCGCCTGAGCGAAGCCGCGCGCGTTATCGGCGTACGGCCGTGGCGGCTATTGCGAG
>DASWAK010000208.1:0-10643 GCA_036391175.1 Pseudolabrys sp. | reverse complement strand
TGCCTTCGTCAACCTCGACAAGTGGAATGCGCTACCGAAGCCCTATCAGGCAGCTCTGATCGCGGCTGGACACTACGCCAACACCTGGTCAATGGCGAAATATGATGCTGAAAATCCGGCAGCGCTCAAACGCCTTATCGCTTCCGGAACGCAGCTCAAGCCATTCTCGCCGGCGATCATGGATGCCTGCTACAAGGCGGCGGTGGAATTGCACAATGAGGTTGCTGCAACCAATGCAGACTTCAAAAAGGTGCTGGAGGCGATGCGCAATTTCCGCAACGACGAATATCTGTGGTGGCAGGTGGCGGAATATAGCTACGATAGCTATATGATCCGCGCGCGCGGGCGCGGCTAGGCGTCGAACGAATTCAATGAGGCCCCGGAACGAAATTCCGGGGCCTCAATTCTTTTTGCTGGCGGCGGGTTTTTATTATTTTAAATTAAGCGGTGGCATTTCGGGCATCTGGATTTCGATCTTCACCTTGGATGGGTCCATCTTCATAGTGCTTTCGATCCAATAGGTGACCGACGCCGGCCAGAAAATGACAATCGCAACAAGAATAACCATTGTTCCGATCCAGGGGATCGCTCCCCAATAGATATCTGACGTCTTGATCGTTTTCGGCGCGATGCCCCGCAAATAAAACAATGCAAAGCCGAATGGCGGATGCATAAAGCTCGTTTGAATATTCGCGCAGATTAGGACACCGAACCAGATGAGATCGATGCCGAGTTTTTCGGCGGCTGGCGTCAGCATGGGAATAATGATGAAGGCGATTTCGAAGAAATCGAGGAAAAACGCGATTATGAAAATGAAGACCATGGCAAAAACCAGGAAACCGACCGACCCGCCCGGCAGTGAGGTCAGCATATTTTCAATCCATACTTTCCCGCCAACGCCCTGGAAGACCAGGCTGAAAACCCGCGCGCCGATGAGGATGTAAACCACCATGGCGGTGATGCGCATAGTGGACGCCATACCCTGATAGAGCAGGGGCCAGGTCAGGCTGCCATAGAACCAAGCCAGCGCGATTGCACCAACCACGCCCATGGCGCCGGCTTCGGTCGGTGTAGCGAGGCCCATGAATATTGTTCCGAGGACCAGGAAGATGAGGCCAAGAGAGGGGATCATGCCCCGCATGCATCGCTTCCAAAGCGCCCAGCCTTGAAGCGTACGAGCCTCCTTTGGGAGCGCCGGCACGCTTTCCGGCCAAACGAAACTGACGATCAGAACCCATCCGCAGAACAACAGAACTTGAATAATGCTTGGCCCAATCGCGCCGGCGTACATATCGCCGACTGACCGGCCCATTTGATCGGCCAGCACGACGAGGACAAGTGACGGCGGAATGAGCTGCGTAATCGTGCCAGACGCTGCGATCACGCCCATGGTATGGCGGACCGAGTAACCGTATTTGAGCATCGGCGTCATCGATATTACACCCATCGCGATGACCGACGCTGCCACCGTGCCGGTGATCGCGCCGAGAACGGCGCCCACGAAGATCACCGCATAGGACAAACCGCCGCGCACAGGCCCAAACAGTTGGCCGAATGAATCGAGCAGGTCTTCCGCAAGGCCGCATCGTTCAAGAATGGCACCCATGAAGGTGAAGAACGGGATCGCCAGCAGCAGATCGTTCGAGATAATGCCGAACAACTGGTACGTCAGGTTGCCGAGGAAGTCAGGGCGGATCAGGCCGAATTCGATACCGAGAAATCCAAAGAACAGGCCAGTCGCCGCCAGCGAGAACGCCGCCGGATATCCGATGAGCATGAAAATAATCATGCCCGCAAACATCAGGGGCGCGAGATTGTCGGCAATCCAAGTCATTGCAGCGGCTTTTCGTACTTGAATTCGGCGTCGATAACGTGCTCAAGCGCGGCGATGCGCTTGATAATTTCCGAAACGCCTTGCAGCGCCATCAAGACAAACCCGACCGGCAAAAGGAGTTTCACCGGCCAACGGATCAAGCCGCCCGCATTCGAGGACGCTTCGTTGATGTCCCAAGACTCAACGAACCACGGCCACGTGAAATAAGTGAGGATCACGCAGATCGGCAACAGGAAGAAAATGCCCCCGAGGATATCAATCCAAATTTGCGTACGTTCCGACGCCAGCATGCCGTAGAAGAGGTCAACACGCACGTGCTCGTTCATTTTGAGCGCGTAGGGCGCGCCGAGCAGGACCATTCCGGCGAACATATACCACTGGATTTCCAGCCAGCCGTTCGAGCTTTCGCTGAAGATATAGCGACTGGCGGCGTTACCGGCACTGATAAGGGCTGCCAGCAAGACCAGCCAGTTCGCAACAACCGCCAATTGGGTATTGAACCAGTCGACCCCTCGACTGAGCGAAAGCAGAACTTTCACACCCTCTCCTCACGAAGGCCTCAGGAAATTGTCCCGGCCTCCAATTGCGCGTCCCCCCGGACCTGACTCTGCAAGCGATGCGGAGAGCTTACCAGCTTAATCCGATGCCGGCATAAGGCGTCAATGGAGAATTTGGATAAAGGGCAGGGCCGCCGGGGGTCCGGCAATTTAGGTCGGCATCGGGCCAACGCCAGTTCCACTGTGCCTATTCGCTGAAACCCGGGGCTACGGATCCCCCAAGCTCTCGGCGTGGCGAAAGGCAAGGAACGGTTGGTCTTCCCCAGCGCTGTTCTACCTTTTCGGCGATTTCGGAGATCAAATCGAGAACTCGCGTTCGGCGATCGAGCGCTAGCCGCCGGTCATGCTCATGTGGCGCGGCAACGCTGGTCTCTGATGCCGACGATCGATTACGAAATCATGGCCTTTCGGCTTTCGCGTGATCGCCTCATCGATGGCTGCATGCAATAGGGTGTCGTTTCCCGAAGCGCGTAGAGGACTGCGCAGATCAGCCGCGTCGTTTTGGCCGAGGCACATGTAAAGCGTACCAGTGCAGGTGATGCGCACGCGGTTGCAGGACTCACAGAAATTATGGGTTAGTGGGGTAATAAACCCGAGCCGTCCACCGGTTTCCTTCACACGCACGTAACGCGCCGGCCCTCCCGTGCGGTAGTCGATTTCCTCGAGCGTGTAGTGCTCAGCGAGTCGCGCCCGCACGATAGACAATGGCAGGTATTGGTCGAGGCGCGATTCATCGACGTCACCAAGGGGCATGACTTCGATCACAGTGAGATCCATGCCGCGCCCATGCGCCCATTCGAGCAAACCGGCGATCTCTTCGTCGTTAACTCCCTTGAGGGCCACGGCATTGATTTTAATCTGAAGTCCTGCAGCCTGAGCAGCGTCGATGCCGGCCATCACCTTGTCGAGATCGCCCCAGCGCGTGATGGCACGGAATTTGTCGCTGTTGAGTGTGTCGAGTGAAACATTGATACGCTTGATACCATTGGCCTTGAGCTCAGAAGCGTATCTCTCCAATTGCGAACCGTTGGTGGTTAGTGTGAGTTCTTTGAGCGCACCGCTCGCCAGATGACGCGACAAGGATGAAACCAGAGTCATGATGCCCCGCCTGACCAGCGGCTCGCCGCCGGTCAAGCGCAACTTGGTTACACCCTTCGCGATGAATGCACTGCATAGCCGGTCAAGTTCCTCGAAACTCAAGAGATCGGCCTTCGGCAGGAATGTCATGTGCTCCGCCATGCAGTAGACGCAGCGGAAATCGCATCGATCGGTGACGGACACACGCAAATAGGTAATGGCCCGCTGGAACGGGTCGATTAACGCGTTCGGTCTTAGCTCGCCGCGATCGAGTTCAATTGTGGAGATGCCGTTGGGTAATGCCATTGTCTACGCCTGAAAGGCAGATTCTCTAGCGCGCACTCCGTCTATGTAAGAATACTGGCCGATATTAGCCATACCGTCCACCAAACGTTAGCGCGCATTCGCGCGACAGGGCGCTGTCAGAGATTAATGCGGCAAGGAACTATTGCCGCACTGGTGGCGGATTTGTTGGCCAGGGTGATGGCGCTTGCGCTGGCGCCGCGGTCATCGGAGTGGAGGCTGGTGCTGCCGCGGCCGCCGGTTTAGGGCGCGCGGCGGGTTTCTTCGCCGCAGGCTTTTTGGCTGGCTTCTTTGCCCCGGGCGGGGACCCTGGTGTGAGTTCGACAACAACCGGATTGGGCCCCAATCTCGGTGGCTCGCCCGTCGTCTGGATCACCTCAAGCTTTTCAGTTTCTGGCTGGTAGCCATTGAGCGTGAAAGTAACCGAAGAGGCGGCATCGACTGGCAGTGCGAGCGCGCATGGCGTACGGCAGGTTTGGCCGTTGGACGCTTTCGCTTCCGCGCCGGGTGGTTCAGATTCCAAACTTACGGTGTCCAAAGAGGGCCCCGATTTAAACGCATTGAGGTTTGCCCAGTCGGAACTTGATGAACACGCCGCAAGCGCAAACGCGCCGCCGGCAATCGCCAGAACTCGGTACATCATATTAACCCCGTCCCACTCGAGCGACTTGACGACGCTCGCCCCTAATAAGAATACGGGCCTCGTCATTCAGGTGCAACATTCGGCACGTCACCTTACCACATTAATTATAATTCCGTACCTAGCCCCTCAAATTGCAGCCGAAATGGCGGCAATTGATGCCGGCAGATCTTTGAAGTTGCTGATAGTCCAGTCCGGACCGAATTCCGCGACTGGGCGTTCGCTGTAGCCGAAGTCGACGGCGATGACCGGAACGCCGGCTGCGCGCGCTGTGCGAATATCTGTTATTGAATCGCCGATCATGACGGCGTGCTGGAGCGTCCCGCCCGCGGCCGCGACGGTGCGCCGCAGGATTTCCGGATCGGGCTTGCGGATACCGAAAGTGTCTTGTCCGCAGATCGCCACAAAGCGATTGGCGAGTTCGAGATGGTTAAGCAGAAGGATCGACAGCCGTTCAAGCTTGTTCGTACAGACGGCAAACTGACAACCGCGCGCAGCGAGTACGTCGAGGGCGTCAGTGAGCCCCGGAAAAGGCCGTGACCGATCAGCCAGATGCTCTGAATAGTGAGCGATAAAATCGGCAAACATATGCTCGAGCTTTGCTGGCGAAACAACACGGCCTTCGGCCTCGACCCCTCGCGCGATCATTGCTTTAGCGCCGCTACCAATCGCGATACGCGCCGCCTCGTACGGAACGGCCGGCCATCCCTCGCGCGCGAACACCACATTGAGGGTATCAATGAGATCAGGCGCCGTATCAACCAGGGTGCCGTCGAGGTCAAAGACAACAGTGGGAGCAGTCATGGCGGGATCGCTAGCCTTCGTTCATCAAGGTTGCAAGGCGGATTTTCCGGCGTCAGCGACGTGGGACTATTCAGCAAGTACGATCGGGGCTAGATAGGCGGGCACCACAATCGTCAATCGATTGCTTTGCCGGTACCGATGAACGCCGAAACCCAGAAACGCGCAGCCGCTGCTCGCGCCGTTGAATTTGTACGTTCTGGCATGCGCCTCGGACTTGGGACTGGGTCGACGGCAAAGTATTTCGTGGAGCTGATTGGCGAGCGCGTTCGTTCAGGCCTTGACATCGTCGCGGTGCCGACCTCAGAGGCCACATTCGCCGACGCGAAGCGCTGCGGCATTCCACTCACTACCTTGGACGAGACGCCGGAGCTTGACCTGACCGTCGACGGCGCCGATGAAATCGGTCCCGGGCTTTGTCTGATCAAGGGCGGCGGCGGCGCATTGCTGCGCGAAAAAATCGTTGCGGCGGCTTCTGCGCGGATGATTGTGATCGCCGACCAGAGTAAGCGGGTTAGCACGCTCGGCCAATTTCCGCTGCCAATCGAAGTGGTCTCATTCGGACTGGGGGCCACGCAGCGGGCAGTGGAGAAGGCCATCGGGTTGATCCAGCAGCCTGGTCTGATGACACTGCGGAAAGGCAAAGAGGGCCATGCATTCGTCACGGATGGCGGTCACTGGATCCTCGACGCAGCGCTCGGCCGGATTGACGATCCCTCTGCGTTGGCGCATGGCCTTTCGGATGTCCCGGGCGTAGTCGAGCATGGTTTGTTTATTGGCCT
This sequence comes from Pseudolabrys sp., assembly GCA_036391175.1. Classification (GTDB taxonomy): domain Bacteria; phylum Pseudomonadota; class Alphaproteobacteria; order Rhizobiales; family Xanthobacteraceae; genus Pseudolabrys. The sequence goes on along the minus strand of DASWAK010000208.1, from coordinate 4,649 downwards.
TGCGCATATGGCCATTGTTGGCGGGCCGAACGGCGTGGAAATCGTCGAAAGGTCATGAAATCTCGAGCTAGATGGAGTTTCCAGATGAGCGTTGTTGAGGTCTTTAGAGGGGCCGTCAGACCGGCGTTGGTTGGCGTTGCGTTGGTCACATTGGGTTCTGTCGCCAATGCCCAGCAGACATCGGTCGCAGCAGTTCAGACCGCCAGGGAAATCATTAAGACCACCGGCGCCACCACGCTATTCACTCCGTTGATCCCGGGCGTGATCGAGCAAGCGAAGAATTTGTTTCTTCAGCAAAACCCGGGCCTCGCTAAGGATCTCAATGAGATCACTGCTAAAATGCGTAGCGATCTTGCGCCGCGTTTTGATGAGCTAACAGCTGAGGCGGCCAGGCTCTATGCGGTCCACTTTACCGAAGCTGAACTCAAGGAGCTCCTGGCATTCTACAAGTCACCGGTTGGCGCGAAGCTCATTATCGAGCAGCCGAAGGTCGCCGAGGAAGGTCTGAAATTTGCGCAGGACTGGGCAAACAAGCTCTCCGACCAGGTGATCGCAAATATGCGCGACGAGTTAAAAAAGCGGGGCCATGCACTTTGACGTCAGTGCCGGCGCTTAACCCGCCGGTTTTGGCAAGTTATGGCGACGGCTTATGGCGGATCACGACGTCGATCTTTTTGTCATAGGAGCGGGCTCTGGTGGCGTACGCGCGGCACGAGTCGCCGCGGGTTATGGTGCTCGCGTGATGATCGCCGAGGAATATCGGGTCGGTGGCACCTGCGTCATCCGCGGCTGCGTGCCGAAGAAACTCCTCGTCTATGCCTCGCGATTCTCCGACGAGTTCGAAGACGCGGCCGGTTACGGCTGGAGCGTACCGGAGCCCACATTTCATTGGCCGGCACTCATCGCCAATAAGGACCGCGAGATTGCGCGGTTGGAAGCCGCCTATACCAATACGCTCGAACGCTTTGACGTAACTCTTGTCAAAAGCCGCGCTGCTCTCGAAGACGCTCATACTGTCCGCATGGCAACCGGCGCGCACGTGCGGGCAGAAACGATTCTGATTTCGAGCGGCGCTTGGCCGCATTTCGGGCCGAAAATTCCCGGTCTTGAGCATGCAATCTCTTCGAACGAAGCCTTTCATCTGCCCGAACTGCCAAGACGGATCGTAATCCAAGGCGGCGGTTATATCGCGGTGGAGTTCGCCTGCATTTTCGCCGGGCTCGGCAGCAAGGTGGCGCTAATCTACCGTGGCGAAAATATTCTGCGCGGCTTCGACGACGACGTGCGCGAGCACCTGCGCAACGAGCTGCGTGCTCGCGGTATTACTGTCACGTGCGGGCATACTGTTGTAGCGATCGAAAAATCAGGCGATGAGTTTATTACAAGGCTGTCCGACAATAGCGTGATCACCGCCGACAAAGTGATGTTCGCGATCGGTCGACGCCCCAACGTCTCGGGACTCGGTATCGAAGGGTTGAATATCAAAATCCACGATCATGGTGGCATCGAAGTCGACGAATACTCGCGCACGTCGATGCCCAACATCTACGCTGTGGGCGACGTCACAAACCGCGTCAATCTGACACCGGTAGCGATCCGCGAGGGACATGCTTTTGCCGATACGATCTATGGCGGAAAGCCAACACCTGTCGATCACAGCAATGTGCCGACGGCGGTTTTTTCCGAGCCCGAGGTGGGCGTCGTCGGGCTGACCGAGACCCAGGCTCGCGAGCGTCTTGCGAAGGTCGATGTTTACAAGACGACGTTCCGCCCAATGAAAGCAACGCTCTCCGGCCGCAACACCCGCACGTTCATGAAACTCTTGGTCGATGGTGCCACTGATCGAGTCATGGGCTGTCATATCGTTGGGCCCGATGCGGGTGAATTGATCCAAGCCGTCGGGATCGCGGTGAAGATGGGTGCGACCAAAGCCGACTTCGATGCGACGATGGCAGTACATCCAACCGCCGGCGAGGAACTGGTCACCATGCGCGAAAAGGCCGTGAGCTATGGGCGCGCGGCAGCGGAATAAGGGCCAAACTAACCGAACTCTTTGGAAAAACTGGCTTCTAGAGGGCGCTGTCGTGTATAACGCCGGCCAAACGTTGGAGTAGTGCGTAATGGCCGAACGTTGGACGCCCGATAGTTGGCGCAAAAAACCTATTCAGCAGGTCCCGGATTATCCGGACCCGCAGGCTTTGGCTGACGTCGAAAAACAGCTGGCGACCTTTCCACCGCTGGTGTTCGCCGGCGAAGCGCGCAATCTGAAAAAGCAATTGGCGCGCGTTGCCAAGGGCGAGGCTTTCCTGCTGCAAGGCGGCGATTGCGCGGAAAGTTTTGCCGAACACGGCGCCAACAACATTCGCGACTTCTTTCGCATGTTTCTGCAGATGGCAGTCGTGTTGACCTACGCCGCGGCTTCGCCGGTGGTGAAGGTCGGTCGCATCGCGGGCCAATTCGCCAAGCCTCGTTCGTCGTCGACGGAACAGCGCAACGGCAAGGAACTGCCGAGCTACCGCGGTGATATTATCAACGACATCGCTTTCACCGAGGAGGCACGACGTCCTGATCCGCGTCGTCAGATTGAGGCCTATCGGCAGTCAGCGGCAACGCTTAACCTGTTGCGCGCCTTCGCGCAGGGTGGCTATGCCAACCTTGGAAGCGTGCGGCAATGGATGCTCGGCTTTGTAAAGGATAGCCCGCAGTCGCGGCGCTATGTCGAATTGGCGGATCGCATCTCCGAGGCGCTCGGCTTTATGCAGGCCTGCGGCCTCGATCTCGAAGGCCACCCAGAGCTGCGTACAACAGAGTTTTATACGAGTCACGAGGCTTTGCTGCTCGGCTTCGAGGAGGCAATGACGCGCGTCGATTCGACAACCGGCGACTGGTACGCCACATCTGGTCATATGTTGTGGATCGGAGATCGGACGCGGCAATATGATCACGCGCACATCGAATACGCGCGCGGCATCAAAAATCCGATCGGTCTCAAGTGTGGGCCGTCGCTAAAGGCCGACGATCTGTTGCGGCTGATCGATATTCTCAATCCGGACAACGAGGCAGGAAGACTAACGCTGATTGGCCGCTTTGGCGCTGAAAAAGTCGGTGAGCATCTGCCGGCACTGGTGCGCGCGCTGAAGCGCGAGGGCAGGGTAGTGCTTTGGTCGTGCGACCCGATGCACGGCAACACCATTACATCGGCCACCGGTTACAAGACGCGCCCATTCGACCTGATCCTGAAAGAGGTACGCGGCTTTTTTGAAGTGCATCAGGCCGAAGGCACTTATGCTGGCGGCGTGCATCTGGAGATGACCGGGCAGAACGTAACGGAATGCACGGGTGGTGCCCGCGCCATCACGGAAGCCGATCTCAACGATCGTTATCAGACGGTTTGCGATCCACGGCTCAATGCGGAGCAGGCGATCGACCTCGCCTTTCTGTTGGCCGAGTTGCTGAAGAAAGAGCGCTTGGCGCACACCAAGCCGATGTCGGCGGTTGCCGGGCTCTGAACGCGGGAAGCATTCCCTCCAATTTGGTGTTAGTGTTCGTGGAGTGGCCGCGAGCTCGGCGCGACTTGCCGCTTCGCCAACAAATCCATCCGAGCCGGGGAGGCCTTATGAAACGCCAATATTGGCAGCAGATAAAGCTGGGCTTCGCGCTGGCCGTATTGCCGCTACTTAGCGTCGGCGCCACAGCGCAGATCGCGGTTTCCGCAAACGACAACAAAGCCGTGCTGGTCAACGGCACGAACGTCGTGCCGGACAAGCCGGCAGCCGACACTGTGAACATCATCGACCTCGGAGCTTCACCGCCTAAGGTGATTGGCGAAGTCAAGGCGCCAGCCAGCGTGGTTGGTCCGCCGCAGAGCGTGGCGGTGTCACGCGACGAAAGCTTCGCACTGGTGACCGGCGCCTTCAAAGTCGATCCGGCCGATCCGAAGAAAGCTGTACCAGACAACAAGCTCTCGGTGATCGACCTCAAGACTAAGCCGCCGGCGGTCATCGCAACGCTGGAAGCTGGTCTCGGCGCGGCAGGCGTATCAATCAACAACGTCGGCACGCTTGCACTGGTCGCCAACCGCAGCGAAGGGACGGTGTCGGTATTCACGATCGCGGGCAATAAGCTCACACCGGCCGGCAAGATCCAGCTCGGTGACCCCAAGTCCGGACCAAGTCATGTCGCGTTTACACCCGATGGCAAGAGTGCGTTAGTCACTCGGGATGGCGATCACAGGGTTTCGATCCTGTCGGTGGACGGAAACAAAGTCGAGGATAGCAAGAAGTTCATGGTAGGCGGCGTCCGCCCTTACAGCCTTGAGATCAGCGCGAAAGGCGATGTCGCCGTGTTCACCAATCAGGGTGGCGGGCAAGGCGATATCGACGTCATCAGCATCGTCGACCTCAAGACGAAGCCGCCGCGCATAGTCGATACCATCAGCGTCGGGCAGACGCCGGAAGGCGTTGCGATGTCGGACGACGGCGCTTACGTCGCCGTCACGGTGATGAATGGTTCGAACCGTGCGAAGGACCATCCGGCCTACAATGACTACGGCTTACTGACGATTTTTTCGATCAAGGGCACGACTCTAAAAAAACTCGCTCAGGCTAAGGTCGGTCATTGGTGCCAGGGCGCAGCCTTTAGCAAGAATA
>DASWAK010000207.1:0-3429 GCA_036391175.1 Pseudolabrys sp. | reverse complement strand
AGCCTCCGCCGGAGCGGTCTTGATGTCCGTTACGTGGACTACCAGAAGTTCAGCGCGACTACGTTCGGCAAGCTCTGCCGCGGGTTGCAGTGCGGCGCTGGTTGAGGGCGTCCCGTCGTGTGGCACCAAGACATGCTGAAGATGCCATGGTGTCGCACCGCGCTCCGGCGGGACCAGCACCACAGGGCAAGCAGCATCGTGCAGCACTTTCATCGCGGTGCGGCCCAGCATCTTTCCCCGCTCGGTGCCACTGTGCTTGCACATGACGATCACTCGCGGCTCCATCTCCCCCGCGACCTGCAGAATTTGCACCGCCGGAGTTCCGACGCGGGCATCGATGGTAAAGCCGTCGAGCACCGGAGCCTCGCGTCCGAGTCGGCTGCGCAGTTCCTCTGCTGCCAGTTGGTGGTCGGCGATGTACAAAATGTGGATGGCCGCTCGCTCGATCTCGCCAAGCACCTTTGCCACGGGCAGCGCCGACAGCGCTTGCTTCGAGCCGTCGAGGGGGACGAGGATGACCGGTTCGCTCATGAATCATCTTCCGCTTTTCGGCGCTCCGCACTTTCCGGAAGGGTGAGCTCGTGCCATCGGCCCCGCAACTGAAAGCGCGTCGACAGGCTGCGCCAGCTTGGCGGCAGGTTCGCGCGATGCTCAGGGCTCTCTCCGCGAAAGTGCAAGCCAGCAAAGCCGAGCACCGCGGCTTGCCATAGTCCGCCGAGCGCTCCGGCGTGAATGCCCCCGACAGCATTCCCCATGCTGTCCGCCAAGTCGACCTCCGCCGCTTGCCGGAAATATCGCTCCGCCAGCGCAATGTCGCCAAGGCGCGCCGCCACGAGCGCGTGGACTGCCGGGCTCAGCGAGCTTCCGTGCCCACAGCGTGGCTCGTAATACTCAAAATTGGCCTTGCGAACTGCCGGAGGCATGCGCTCCCAGAGGAGATATACCAGCATCACCACATCAGGCTGCTTGATGACTTTGGACCGCTGAATGCGCTCGCGACCGAGCAGCACGTCCATCGGTGCGGTTCGCGGCACGAACGCCGCAAGGTCGATCTCCTCCAAGTCGAAATAGCCGCGGAACTGTTCGAACAGGCCGGTCCGCTCGTCAAACCCGGTATAGAGATCGCGAGCCACCTGCTGCCATCGGCGTGACTCCTCCGGTTCGATACCAAGCCGGCGCGAAAGCGCCTGCCACGTCCCCGGCCAGCGCTCAGCAACCAAATTCGCAATCTCTCCCGCGGCCTCCAGGTTCCACTGTGCCATGCCATTTGTGTACGCGTTGTCGTCTACAGTCTCGTGGTATTCATCAGGCCCAATGACTCCACGAATATGATAGCGACCGTCTTCTTCGCGTTTGGCGCGACTTGCCCAAAAGCGCGCTGTCTCGATCAAAATTTCTGCACCAGCCTCAACAAGAAAATGATGGTCGCCAGTAGCTTGCCAATAGTTCCACACGCCGAAGGCCACATCCGCGCTGATGTGTTGCTCCTGCTCTCCCGTGAGGATTCGTACGACCTGACCGTCGGGAGCGACAACAAACAGGGGCGTTACATCCTCGCCGCTATCGGCGGATTCCCATGCATAGAGGGCGCCGCGATAGCCGAGTCGGGCGGCTTTGCCTCGTGCCGCGGCAAGCGTGTGGTAGCGGTACATGACGAGAGCGCGTGCGGCCTCCGGATAGGCGAGTATGAAAAATGGCAGCATGAAAATGTCGGTGTCCCAGAACACATGCCCCTTGTAGGTAGTTCCGCTCAGCCCACGGGCGCCAATTGACACGCGCTCGTCTTGCGGGTTGGCCGCACTCACCAAATGATAGATGGCAAAGCGCAACGCGCGCTGCGCCGCAGGATCGCCCTCGATCCGAACATCGGATGCCTGCCATCTTGCAAGCCAGGCATCACGGTGCTCGCCGATCACGCCTGCCACGTTCTCGATCGCGCGCTCGACATGCCTGCGCGCAGTCTCGCGCGGATCAGCGGTCTCCCTGGAAGTGTATAAAGCCACAACCCGATCGAGCCGGTATGTTTCGCCCAGCGTGAGTTCGAGGCCTTGCCGGCCTTGAATCAATTCGGTTGAAGGCATCCAAAGGTCGGTGGAATTCATGACGCGACGTGCCACCGCCATGGCGACTGTCGTGCCGCTACCCGTGACCTGGACGACGGGGCCGGTTAGTGTGGCATCGACAAATATCGTGCCGCTGAAGTTTTCAGGCGTGATCGTCGCACATTGAACCAGGAGGTGACGATCGGCCAAGGAGGCAAGGCGCAGCACTCGCACCCGCGTGATCCGACCGGCTTCGTCCTGGTGCCGCCACTCCCTCCAAAAAATGCCCTGCCGCATGTCGAGAATGCGTCGGTGCTCCAGGTTATGGCCCCGATCGAGTCGCAGCGGGCGGCCGTCGATTGTGGTGGACAGACGGGTCCAGTCCGCAGTCGGCGCGAGCCCCGACAGAGAGCTCGCATCCGAATCGAATACTCCCGCCACGAATGTTGCAGGTGATGAAAGCGCGCTACCCTCGGCAAGCGACCCTCGCGATCCGACATAGCCGTTCCCGATCGCGAACAGCGACTCCACTTCGTGCTCGCGCGCCAGAGTGAATCCTTCCTCAACGAAGGTCCATTCAGGATCGTCAGTGGGCGCCACCGGCAATTCCACCAAGTGCCAGCTGTCTTTGCGAGGAAGCGGTTCGGGAAACCCCGCAGGGCCTCCGCTGAGAGGATCGACCATGCCGTTCCAGCCTGGCGGATCAGTCAGGCTCCCGAGTCAGAATCGCAACCGCCCTTGCGCGTCAACTCCAGCAGAAGATTCGCGTCGGAGTCATAGCGGTCCATTGGGGTGTTCCGCGTTCGGCTAGGACGGCCCCACAGTCGGAGCATCCAATTGCCCGGCCGAACTTCATAGCGAAATTGTGCGGCGGTGCTTTGATGTAGCGCAAGCCCACGTGGCCAGGCGGACCACCATCTGGACGAACACAACGGTGAACTTGGCAGCGCCAGGCTCACATTCAACCTAGCTGGCGCCTCCAGACTCGGCTGCATTGCCTATCTCATCGATCACACTCTGCAGATGAGCGCGGATCTCTTCCGCAATTTGAAGCAAGACGACATGAGTGACGGCCTGCATGGAAGCAACGGGATCAATTGCGGAAACTTCAACACGACCGTCTTCTTTTTGCTGCAGAACAACGTTGCAGGGTAACATTGTACCGATCTTGTCTTCCGCTTGAAGCGCTCGATAGGACAATTCCGCATTGCATGCTCCGAGGATGAGGTACGGACGAAAATCGACATTGAGCCCCTTCTTGAAGTTGTCTTTCATGTCGATCTCGGTGAGCACTCGGAAATTGTGCCGTTTGAGTGCTTCTTTTGTGGACATCAAGGCGTCGTCAAAACTCATGTCTACAGTCTTGGTGAAGTGGTAGGTCATCTGC
>DASWAK010000206.1:0-7516 GCA_036391175.1 Pseudolabrys sp. | reverse complement strand
ATATCCAGCTTGGCTTGAGCATGACGATGGCGCCGATACTCAATCGGGTCCACGCCATCAATGAGCAGCCGCCGGGCATCGTCAGCCCGAGTACGGGCATCTGCCAAAGTGACGGTCGGATATTGGCCGAGACCCATCCATCGGTCCTTGCCATGCCGACTGAAGCGGAACATCCAGCTTGCCCCGTTCGGCGGCCGGGACACGAAATAGAGACCGTGCCCATCATTAAGGCTGCATCGCCGCTTCAAAGCGCGGCCAAGCTCGATTGCCGACAACCTTGCCATTGCCCGCGGCATTGCATCCGCCTTTGTGAGCCTACAACTGCGCCTACAGATATGACGCGGGTTGGAGCGGATTTCAACGAACAGAGCCGAAGGAGTCGGTCAGAAATTGCTGTTAATGCTAATAGTTAATCGCTGGCGGCGGATGGAGGCGAACACCAGCGAACGAGACGCTGGCGGAGGGAGTGGGATTCGAACCCACGTTACGGTTTCCCGTAAACACGCTTTCCAAGCGTGCGCCTTCAGCCACTCGGCCACCCCTCCCGTTTGAACCCTTGCAAAGGGTCACGTCTTTTACATCAAAGTGCGCAATGCGCACTCGTGCGCTTGAGCCACTCGTCCACTCTTCTCGATCGGCGGCTAAAAGCGGCCAAGCCGGCATCTTCTTGCGCAGGACAATCCGCCTCGCGGCGCTAGTCCAAATCGCAAAACTTATGATCCAGTACGCATATCTATGTTTTATTTTCTATTATTGACCAAAATCGGACTAAATGCGCAAAATAGCTAGACGGTAAATGTCTTGGGCATCAGGCTGAGCCGGGAGCGGTCGGGCATCACTTTCTGCCCTACCCCATAGACCAATCAGGAACATCCAATGACCGGTGACGTATCTGCGCTTCACCTTGTGCTGAGCGGGGATCCCGGACTGTTCGCCATCGTGCGGCTATCGCTGCTGGTGAGCCTCAGCGCAGTGCTGTTCGCGGCCCTGGTCGCCGTGCCCGTCGGCGCGCTTTTGGCTCTTACGCGCTTTCCCGGTCGCGAGGTGCTGATCGTCATTCTCAATGCACTGATGGGTTTGCCACCGGTAGTGGTGGGGCTGGCGATATTCCTGTTGCTGTCGCGCTCCGGACCGCTCGGATCCTGGGGCTTGTTGTTCACTCCGCAGGCGATGGTGATCGTGCAGACTGTGCTGGTGGCACCGATCATCGCCGCGCTCACGCGTCAGACGATTGAAGACTTATGGGTCGAATATAGCGATGAACTCGCGGCTATGAATGTCGGGCCGGCGCGCCGCGTGGCGACACTGATCTGGGACGCACGCTTTAGTCTGGTCACTGCATTGCTCGCAGGATTCGGCCGTGCCGCCGCGGAAGTCGGCGCCATCATCATCGTCGGCGGCAATATCGACGGCTTCACCCGCACGATGACCACGGCGATCGCGCTGGAAACCTCGAAGGGCGACCTGCCGCTGGCCGTTGGGCTTGGCATAGTCCTTATCTTCATCGTCATTCTCATTAACGCGCTCGCCTGGGCAATGCGCCACGCGGGTGAACGCTACGCGGGATGAGCATGCGCGCACCTGCTTCCGACCTGCCGTTGATGCTCGTAGACGCCCAGATCGTTGCGCGCGAGGTGACAATCCTCGACCGCGTGACACTAACTATTATGGCCGGATCGCCGACGATCCTGATCGGGCCGAATGGCAGCGGCAAGACCACCCTTCTGCGAGTCGCAATGGGGCTTATCCCTCTCTCGAGTGGGCGTATTACCTGGGGTGGCCGCGAAACATCAGCTCCGACGAAAGCCGCGATTACGTTCCAACGTCCCACGATGCTCCGGCGCACGGCCTTAGCAAATGTGCGCTATGCACTCGCTGCCGCCGGCGTTCCCCGCGAGAAACGCCAGGAGCGCGCCGCTGAACTGCTCACGCTGGTTGGGCTCGCCGAACTCCGCGGCCGTCCGGCGCGGCGCCTCTCCGGGGGTGAGCAGCAGCGGCTCGCACTTGCACGCGCGCTGGCACGCGATCCCACCGTGCTGTTCCTTGATGAGCCCACCACCAGCCTTGACCCGCACGCCACCAAAGCGATCGAGGACATCGTACGCTCGGTGAGCGCCCGTGGCGTGAAGGTGGTGATGTCGACGCATGATCTTGGCCAGGCCAAGCGTCTTGCCGGCGACGTCGTCCTGTTGCATCGCGGCCGGCTGATCGAGAATGCGCACGCCGCAGAGTTCTTCGCGACGCCCCGCACAAACGAGGCGCGCAAATTCATTGCCGGCGAATTGCTGGTCTGATGAGAAAAATGGAGGAGGATCACATGATTAATCGTCGCACGATAATGGCCGCTGCCGCGCTTGCCACAGCCATCTTCACCACACCTGTCCTCGCACAAGACAAATCAATCGTCGTGTCCTCAACAACTTCGACACAGGATTCTGGCCTGTTCGGCTACCTTCTACCACTGTTCAAGCAAAAGACTGGCATCGAGGTGAAAGTTGTCGCGCAGGGTACCGGCCAGGCGCTCGACACTGGCCGGCGTGGCGATGCCGACGTCGTATTCGTGCACGCCAAATCGGCGGAACAGAAGTTCCTCGCAGAAGGTGAAGGCGTGAAGCGCTACCCGGTGATGTACAACGATTTTGTGCTCATCGGGCCGAAGAGCGACCCGGCCGGCATCAAGGGCATGAATGACGTCGCCAAGGCGCTTCAGAAGATCAAGGAGAAACAGGCGCCCTTCATATCGCGCGGGGATCGCTCGGGCACCCATATCGCCGAACTCGCGCTCTGGAATAAAGACGCGGGCATCGACATCGATAAGGACAAAGGCCCTTGGTACAAGTCGATTGGCCAGGGCATGGGCGCGGCCCTCAATACCGCCGGTGCCAGCAATGCCTATGTGCTGTCGGATCGCGGCACGTGGCTATCGTTCAAGAACAAGGGAGAGCTGCAAATCGTTGTAGAAGGCGACAAGCGGCTGTTCAACCAGTACGGCGTGATGCTGGTGAATCCGTCTAAACATCCGAACGTGAAGAAAGATCTCGGCCAGGAATTCATCGATTGGCTGGTGTCACCGGAAGGCCAGAAGGCGATCGCCAACTATAAGATCGATGGCGAACAGTTGTTCTATCCGAACGCGAACGATAACAACGCGTGATGGACCCCGTGGCAATCTAACTAGGTTAAGGCAGATCGGCGATCAAGCGAGCGGATCAAAACGCCGTACTGGCGGCCGAGTGATGCTCCTGCGGCTGTTGCAGCGTTTCAAGCGCGGCTCTCGCCTGCGTGCGCAAAGCATCGAAATCGATTGCCTCTGCTTGCTGCGGCTCGGCAGGCGCGAGCGCCCGTGGCACGGCGAATAGACAAGCCCCGCAAACAGCAAGGGAAAGCACAACAAGATGTACACGCATCGGCAAGCCTTCTGGCTTACCCCTCTCCCAACGCCACTATATGTCGAATTTTATTTAAACTGCGCGAAGGCCACCACAGAATCCACGGCCTGCTCTTTCAGTTTTCGTTAACCGGCGTGGTGCGGCTATTTGGCCGGCACCACCAGCGAATAGCGGCTATCGGCTGCCAGACATTCGGCTTGTGGCAAGCCGAGCTCCTTACGCACCATGTTGGTCCCGAGCACCAGCGACACGATCTTGTAGTAGGCGTGACGGCGGCTCATGCCTTCGCGGCCCATGCCACAGTCGGAGGATAGCACCAATCGCTCGGCCGGAATGTGTTTAAGCGCGCGGCGGATGTGGTCGGCAATTTCCTCAGGCCGTTCGACCTGCAGGGAATGGTGGTCGATAACGCCGATGCAGATTTTCTTATCGGTGATGATCTTGCCGAAGGCCTCGAGATCCATGCCACCGGCGCTGGCCGACTCGAAAGTAATGACGTCGGCATCGACCTTGTTCAACATCTCCAATGCATTCTTGTAACTCTGCACGTCCTTGAACATGCGCTGCTGCGAAGGATTGCCCCAGCAGGTGTGGCACCACACTTCTGTTTTTGCGCGCAGCCCTTTGACGGTGCGATTGAAAACGTCGACGCTGAATGCCGGATTGATGACGTCGTCCACGATATTACGCACCGCCAGCAGATGGATCTGCGGCTCCTCAAACTGGATAACCGGGCAACCCGCATCGGCAAGATCGTGCAGTTCTGCATTCAAGGCATCGGTGATCGCGAGGATGCGATCCTTGATCGATTTGTAATGTTTGTCCTGCACGGCGAACGCGACCAGCTCCGGCCCGATGGTGCCAAATTTGACCGGCCGTTTGGTCATGCGCTGCGCGACCTTCCACATCGCGGCATACTGCAGTTCGCCGCGGGTGACCGGTCCGACAATGCCGGGCATTACGCGCGATTCGAGATAATCATGCAGGATGTGGCCGGGCGGGAATCCCAGCCCACCCTTGCCGGCCGGTGTCGGTTGCGGATGGTGATCGAAGCCGCCCATATGCCGCGGCGGGTAGTTTGTCCAGCTTTGGCCGCCAACGTCGGAGTCAAAGTGTGCGTCGCCATCGGTGACGATGTCGAGACCGGCTATTTCCTGCTCGTGCAGATAGACCGAGACTGCATCGACATATTGCTCGCGAAATTGGTTGTTCACCATCGCGTCAAGAAAGCTGCGAGAGCCAAGATTTTGGGTGTACCAACTCGGCCGCGGCAGTGAGCCGGTGATCGTGGTCGGCAGCATGACCTCTTTGGTGGCACGAAGCATGGTCGGCATCTCCCCCGGGCGCTTTGTCGTTGACCGTAGTCTATGTCGATGGCCTGCCGCTTGGAAACGATCTTCGCGATTTGACACACGGGACATGGACAAAATGAGTGCCGCTGCCCACCTAAAGTTGGGCAGTTTTCATGCTGTGCAAAAATGTCTGCTATAAATGTCTGCTAGAGTTGAACAATGAGCAAAGACCGCGACAGCTATATCATCCGGCCTGACCCGCTCGATCCGCGGCTCACCGAGCGCGTCACGGGCATCGATCAAACCGGGGCGCGCATCGAGACCTCGGTCACCGTCGAGCGCGCATTGACGATCTTCCTCAACAGCCAGGAAATTGTCACTGCGATGACCATAGGCGACTATCCGGAATATCTGGCGATCGGATACCTGCTCAACCAGAACATGCTGAAACCGGATGACGTCGTCACGGGTGTTGATTATGACGAAGAGCTTTCTGTGGTCGTGGTACGGACCAAGCGTAAAACAAATTATGAAAAGAAGCTAAAAAAGAAGGTGCAAACCTCAGGCTGCGCACAAGGCACGGTATTCGGCGACCTGATGGAAGCGCTGGAAAACGTCTCCTTACCGAAGGCGGAACTACGTACCTCCTGGCTCTACGCGCTCACTCACAAGATCAACACAACACCATCGCTCTATCTCGAGGCCGGCGCCATTCATGGCTGTGTGCTGGCACAGCGCGATGAGCCGCTGGTTTATATGGAAGATGTTGGCCGCCACAACGCGGTCGACAAGATCGCCGGTTGGATGTTCAAGGAGAAGGTTCCGGCAGCAGACAAGATCTTTTACACGACCGGGCGGCTCACTTCGGAAATGGTGATTAAAACGGTGCGCATGGGCATTCCGATTCTCATTTCGCGGTCGGGCTTCACCGCCTGGGGGGTCGAACTGGCGCGCAAGGCGAATTTGACTTTGATCGGTCGCGCGCGCGGCAAGCGCTTTGTCGCGCTCGCAGGCGAGGACCGCATCGTGTTCGACCAGGACCTCTCCTCCGTTGAAGAGGAGAGCGCCAAGCACCGACGTAAAGCGGCAGTGCATGATGACTAATTATCCTCCGACTCTCGGCCTGGTGCTCGCCGGCGGGCTTGCGCGGCGCATGGGCGGCGGCGACAAAGCGCGCATTGAAATCGGCGGGGTATCGATCCTCGACCGCGTGCTGGCGACGCTGTCCGCGCAATGCACCGGCATCATCATCAACGCCAATAATGATCCCAAGCGTTTTGCCGATACCGGCCTGACCGTAGTGCCCGACAGCGTGCCGGATTTCGCCGGCCCGCTGGCTGGGATTCTTGCCGGCCTCGACTGGCTGGCGAAGCAGAAGAGCGGCGTTGAGTGGATCGTGAGCGTCCCCGGCGATTGCCCCTTTCTGCCGGACGATCTTGTCGAACGCTTGCATCAAGCTCGCCGCAAGATGGGAGCGGGCGTGCCGCTCGCCTGTGCGCGCTCCGGCGAATGGCGTCATCCGGTGGTGGGCCTGTGGCCGCTGGCGCTACGCGAAGATTTGCGCAAGGCGGTGGTCGAGGAGAATCTGCGCAAGATCGAGGAGTGGACCGGGCGGCATGGGGTCGCAATTGCCGATTGGCCGGATCAGCCGATCGACCCATTTTTCAACGTCAATACGCCGGAAGATGCTGCCCAGGCAGAACGCATTGCGCTGCAGCACACCTGAAGGTCTGCATACGCATTCTTGACCGCGGTTTCACCCATTCCATATTTGCTGTAGTGAAGTGTGGGTTCTGGGGAGGAGCCAGTTCAATGAAGACATTCATCATAGCCTGCGTGGCAGCCATCGTCATTGCTGTGATCGGGGGGGTGGTGCTCAACAGCGTGCCGGACTCGGCGGAAAAAGCCTTCAGCAGCTCAACGGGCGTACGCCTCGGCGCGTAAAAGTGGATTTAGCTGTCAGCTCGTCAGCGTTGCGTAAGAGAGAAAGCCGACGCGAGAGCCCGGCTCAATCGACGTCACGTCCTCGGGAAATTCCAGAAGCCCATCGGTCTCTGTCAGCGACGTAAGAATGCCCGCCCCGTCCTGCGGGTGTTTGACCGCTTCGATCTCGCCATCGGCGCCGTACTTGAGCGCCACACGCACATACTCGCGGCGGTCCTTCTTTTTCTTGTAGGCGAATGCCGCGCGTACCGGGAGCGGCACCAGCCTGTCCGGCCGCGCCCCGGAAAGCCGGCGCAGAAGCGGCTTCACCACGCGCACGAAGGTAACGAACACCGCAACCGGATTGCCCGGCAGGCCGACAAAGGCCGCGCTTTTTCCAGATGCCACGGAGATCACACCCAGTGCCACCGGCCGGCCTGGCTTGATGGCGACACGCCAGAACACAAGCCTGCCAATACGTTCGACCGCACTGCGCACATAGTCGGCCTCGCCGGTCGAAACCCCGCCCGAAGTCACAATGAGATCATGTCCGGCCGCCGCTTCACGCAACTTACGTGACAATCTTTCCGGATCGTCGGCGAGGATACCGAGATCGGTGACAATCACACCGAGCCGCTCAAGCAGTTCCGTTAACAGAAAGCGATTGGAATCATATATCGCAGCGCTGCCGCGGGCCGCCCCAGGCTCCACGACCTCGTCGCCGGTCGAAAAGATCGCAACATTAAGTCGCCGACGCACGGCGATCCCGGTTAGCCCGAACGCGGCGGCGAGCGCGATGTGCTGCGGTTCCAGCACCGTGCCGGCCGGCAGAACTATAGCGCCGGCGGGCACGTCCTCGCCGGCAAGACGGCGATTGGCGCCGAGCTTCAATCCCTTTGGCACGGTTACACG
>DASWAK010000205.1:0-2056 GCA_036391175.1 Pseudolabrys sp. | reverse complement strand
CGGCCGCATCGCCTTCAAGACTGGCACCTCATACGGCTATCGCGATGCCTGGGCCGTCGGTTTCGATGGCCGAATGACGATCGGGGTATGGGTTGGACGGCCGGATGGTGCCCCGGTGCCGGGATTGGTTGGCCGTGTTTCCGCTGCACCAATATTGTTCGACGCTTTCGCGCGCTCGGGACTTGCACCTGCGGCGCTACCGCGTGCGCCCAAGGGCGCGATTTTCGCCGTCAGCAATAAGCTACCGCCGCCGCTGCAACGCTTCAGCGTCAATGGCCCAAGCGAGGCGGTCGAGCCGCCGCGCATCATGTTTCCGCCGGATGGTGCACGCCTGGAGATAGCTGCCGGCGGCGCCTTCGATCCGGTCGCACTCAAAATTGCCGGCGGTCGCACCCCGCTTACTGTCATGGTGAATGGCGTGCCTCTGGCCGCACAGAACAGCCGCGGCACCTTGTTCTTCCAGCCGGGTGGCCCCGGCTTCGTGCGGCTGACGGTGATGGACGCGCGTGGCGCTGCTGACAGCGTCACCGTGCGGCTGCAATAAAGCATTTGGCGCAGCGCTTTTCCGAAAACCGGTTTCTATTTTTCAGGATCATGCGCAGCGAATGACACAGCCCGGCCTTGGGCTTATTGTCCGGGCAAGGCTGCGGATTCAGGACTCGATAGAATGAGCATCACGACCAACGAGGCAAAGCCTTCAATTGCTCCGGCGCGCGCGCTTGCCGCCGCGTTGGACTATGCCGTGGGCTCGCATCGCCGCGCGACAGCACTGCTCGTGGCATTCTCGTTGCTCGCTTTTCTCCCGGGTTTTTTCCAGATCCCGTCGGTTGACCGCGACGAAGCGCGCTTCGCGCAAGCCACCAAGCAGATGCTGGAAACACATGAGTATGTCGACATCCATTTTCAGCATGAGGTGCGCTACAAGAAGCCGATCGGGATTTACTGGTTGCAAGCTGCAGCAGTGAAAGTCGGCGAGGCGCTCGGCGTGCCGCAGGCGCGCACTACAATCTGGCTCTATCGTTTGCCCTCGCTTGCCGGTGCAATCTTGGCCGTTCTACTGACTTATTGGGCAGCGCTTGCCTTCGTCGCGTGCCGGGCTGCGCTTGTCTCTGCGCTGATGATGGCAAGCTCCGTCTTGCTCGGCGTCGAAGCGCGCCTCGCCACGACCGATGCCATGCTTTTGTTCACCTCGGTCACGGCGATGGGCGCAATGGCGCGCATCTATCTCGCCAGCCAGCGCACACCTGATCTGAAAATCGACCTGGCCCAGCCGGCAATCCTGTGGACGGCACTCGCCGGCGGCGTGCTGCTCAAGGGGCCCGTGATCCTGATGTTCGTCGGGCTTGCGGCGATCACGCTCTCGGTCGTCGATCGCTCGGCGCGGTGGCTGTGGTCGCTTCGTCCCTTCGCGGGTTTTGTATGGCTGATACTCCTCGTATCTCCGTGGTTCGTGGCGATCGTTTTAAAATCCGGGGACAGCTTTTTCGTCCAGGCGCTCGGCCACGACATGCTCGACAAGGTGACCAGCGGACAGGAGGCGCATGGTGCGCCGCCCGGATTCTATTTTTTGCTGTTCTGGGTGACATTCTGGCCCGGCTCCGTGTTGGCGGGGTTGGCCGCGGTAATAGTATGGAAAGCACGACGCGAGCCGGGTGCACGTTTTCTGCTCGCCTGGCTGATCCCGTCCTGGCTTGTCTTCGAAGTGGCGATGACCAAGCTGCCGCACTACGTGCTGCCGCTTTATCCGGCGATCGCAATCCTGATTGCGGGCATCCTCGAAGCTGGCGGCCTCTCCAAGCCGCGCTGGATGGTGCGTGGCACGATCGGCTGGTTTCTGTTTCCGGGAGCCATCGCCATTGCGGTGTTGATCGCTTTTATCATGTTCGGCCGCGATCTCGGTCTAGTGGCCTGGCCATTTGCCGCGCTCGCGGTGATCTTCGGTTTGTTTGCCTGGTGGCTCTATGAGGTGGACGGCGCCGAACGCTCGCTGTTGCGCGGCATGATCGCCTCGGTGCTTGTCGCGGTTACTGTCTATGCGGTGACGTTTCCGTTGCTG
>DASWAK010000204.1:0-2088 GCA_036391175.1 Pseudolabrys sp. | reverse complement strand
TTCGGACTGTCGGCGCTGTTTCTGCAGGAATGCACGGTGAGGAACGGCCGCATCGAGCAGGAGAACTTCGACAGCTACGATTCGATGCGCATCGCGCAAATGCCGAAGATCGAGTCCATCATCATCCCGTCCGGCGGGTTCTGGGGTGGCGTGGGAGAGCCCCCCGTGTGTGTGGCGCCGCCAGCCGTCCTGAACGCGTATTTTGCGGCTACTGGAAAGCGCATTCGCTCGTTCCCGCTGAAGAAACACGACATCCACCTGGTGTAGGCAGTCGGAGCAAGAACTGCGGTTGTCGCCGCGGGATGGCTCCATAGCCGGCAGCACCGGGAATCCGCCCACTGGGCGTGGTTCGAACGAGAGATTCTCGGTAACGGGCCGCGCGTCCGCCCGAGTGCCGCCCTTGCCCAGAGCGAAGACGCCGTGAGAAAGTGGCGGCCCAATGACCGCTCTTGGCGGCGGATTCAACGGGTCGATGCAACACACTAGACGCTACTTTGGCGGAAGGAGTGTTGCAGGTGACCAGAAGACCGCGCATTTACTACTCGGCCAGCCAACGGGCAGTCATGTGGGAGCATTGGCGGAAGGGTGAGACGCTCCATCAGATCGCCCGACTGTTTGATCGGTATCACTCGTCGGTACACCGCATTCTGGCTGAGTCCGGCGGGATACGCCCAGCCGAGCGGCACCGGTCAAGGTCGGCGTTAACTTTGCTCGAGCGTGAGGAGATCTCGCGCGGCCTAGTGGAAGGTCGGTCGACCCGTGCTATCGCGGCGGCGCTCGGCCGCGCGCCGTCTACGATCAGTCGCGAGATTCGACGCAACGATGGCCCGCAAGGCTATCGGGCCAGCCAGGCCGACCAAGCGGCGTGGGATCGAGGCTGTCGCCCGAAGGTCTGTAAACTGGTGCACAACCGAGGGCTGGCCCAACTCGTGGCGAGCAAACTCCGCCTGGAGTGGTCGCCCGAGCAGGTTGCGGGCTGGCTGAAGCGTTCCAACCCCGATGACGAAGCCCTTCAGGTGTCCCACGAGACGATCTATCGCAGCCTGTTCATACAGGCACGCGGCGCTCTGAAGAAGGAGCTGATGGCGCACTTGCGGCGCACCCGAGGCATGCGTCGTTCGCGACACCATACGCAAAAGACCAGCATTCACGGGCAAATCACTGACACGGTGTCGATCAGCGAGCGTCCTCCCGGAGTCGAAGACCGCGCGCTTCCTGGTCATTGGGAAGGTGACCTGTTGTTCGGCAGCAAGAATAGCCAGATCGCGACACTCGTTGAACGCCAATCACGCTACGTGATGCTGGCGAAGGTTGGCAAGAAGGATACTGAGACTGTCGTTAACGCTCTCATCAAGCACGCGCACAAACTGCCCCAGGAGTTGTATCGATCGCTGACCTGGGACCGCGGCAAAGAGATGGCCGATCATCGACGCTTTACGCTGGCCACGGACATCAAGGTCTACTTCTGTGATCCCCGAAGCCCTTGGCAACGCGGATCAAATGAGAATGCGAATGGCCTATTGAGGCAATATCTGCCAAAGGGGATCGATCTCTCAGAGTATTCGCAGTCCAAGCTCAACGCGATCGCTCGGCGCCTCAACGAACGGCCAAGGAAGACGCTGCAATACGAAACACCGGCCCATCGATTTCAGCAAGCTGTTGCGTCCACCGGTTGAATCCGCCAGCGCGAAATGCCAGGACCGCTTCTGGCCCGTGAGCCGAGGTCCGGGCTTCACCCCTGTGCGGACGGTGCGCCGTAGCGGAAATGCACCATCGCCGCGCGCAGCGCATCGACCTGCGCGCGCGTTTCGAGCCGCGTCTGCAGCCCGCCGGGACGCGGCTGCGCAAGCGGATCGAGGCCGGCCTGCTGGATGAAGCGCCGCGCATAGCGTCGCCAGGCGTCGCCGTAGCGGCCCTGCGAGGCGTGGAACACGGTGAGGTCGGCCGGAACGACGAGGCGCGCGCCAGCGCGCGACGCGCGCCGCGTGAAGTCGAGATCGTAGAAGTGGAAGCCGTCGTAGCGCTCCGCGTCGAAGCGCGTCTCCTCCCAGGTGTGCCGCCGCACGGCGATGAATGCACCGTCGAGCA
>DASWAK010000203.1:0-6967 GCA_036391175.1 Pseudolabrys sp. | reverse complement strand
GTCAATTTTTACGACAGCGCAACGCGTGTCTATAGCCGCCGGTCCGGCCAGAAGCGGACAAAAGTGGATTTTGGCCCGGGATGGTTTGTCCGCTTATGACCCAAAGCGGACATTTGGTCGTCGCCACACGCGCCGCTCGGGTACTATGATTGCGTCTGATGATGTGTGGTTATGCCGCGCTTCTTGATGCGGTGATTTTGGTGAGCGGCCAAAGCATGATCGCCGCTAGGGGCGCTGGTGAGCACGGTCGGCAAGGCCGTCCTGTCGATGGTTGGTTGGGCCACTAATTCAGGTACAGATTTTGGCCGCTCGCCCGCAGTCACCACATGTACCACGTTATAGCCGTTCGCCTTTAGCTCTTTGAGAAGAATTGGTAGCGCCGTCGCCGTCGCCCGATGGATATCGTGCATCAAAATGATGCCGCGGCCTTTCGCATTCAGTCGTCGCATGGCGCGTTTCACGATCGCACTAGGGGTACTACCGCGCCACCAATCGTCCGTATCGACATCCGCGCTCCAGGTGACAAGCTGTTTGTTCTCCAGGAACCGTTCGATCGCATTGGTGCGACCAAAGCCAGGCAAGCGGAAGAAGGGCGAGAGCGCCTTGGCATCGCCCAATGCTGCCGTCACAGAGTTGATGCCACCGTCGACTTCGCGCTCGACCCGCTGCCTTGATAGCCGCTCGAAGGCGTGTGGATGGTCCTGGCTGTGAGTGCCGATGGTGTGGCCTTCGTTGTAGATGCGCCGAACCATGGACGGATAGGCATGCGCCATCTGGCCTACCAGGAAATACGTGGCCTTCACGCATTGTGATGCCAACGCATCGAGAATGATGTCGCTATAGGGCGGCAGCGGGCCGTCGTCGAAGGTGAGCACCACCTCGTGATCCTTCAACGGAAGCGTCTGCCTGTACTGGAGAGTGCCAAGTCGGATGAATTCGCCGGGATTGATGGCCAGCACGCGGCTGGTGCCGAGGGCATCTGGATTACCGGGGCACGTCTCCGCGGAGGCCGGGATGGACATACCAGCCACCGTGCAAACAAACAATGCTACGACGAAGCGCATCACCTTAAAGCCTTTGTCCGCTATTGGAGTAACGCGGACAAGTACGAGGGTCATTTAAGGTTGATGCTTTAGCTTAACGCGCGCGTTTTCTTGCAACACCAGCGCAGGGCCGTCCTGCGCAGGGCATTGGATGTCAGCCGGAACCTACACATTATTATAGTACGCCAGAGTACGCAGACGTTTATTTGACGGATATTCGATTTTCCGAGGGCCGGAAGGGAAATTTGCTCTAAGCCATTGATTTCGCTGGCGCGCCCTAGGGGATTCGAACCCCTGTTACCGCCGTGAAAGGGCGGTGTCCTAGGCCTCTAGACGAAGGGCGCAAGGCGCGCTGAAAGCGCGCGAGTATCAGCCAAGCGGGGGTATAATGAGCTTCGCCGCCAGCGGCAAGCGAGCGGTACTCACCACTTGCCGGTATTCGGCATCGATTTCCACGGTTCCTGCGCCGCCTTGGCGGCGCCTTTTTGCAACAGCTCGATGGAGTGCTTGTCGGGTGAACGCACGAAAGCCATGACGCCGTCGCGGGGCGGGCGATTGATGATGACCCCAGCCTTCATCAGTCGCTCACAGATGGCGTAGATGTCGTCCACTTCATAAGCGAGATGACCGAAATAGCGCGCCTCGCCATAGTCCTCGGTATCCCAGTTGTACGTAAGTTCGACCTCAGGACCTGGGCGCCCAGCATTTTTGCTCGCCTCAACCAGCTTCTCGTCTCCGGACCCGGCCAGGAACACCAAAGTGTAGCGGTTTTTCTCGTCCACCCGGCGGCGGGTTTCTTTCAGGCCAAGCTTGTTGCAATAGAAATCGAGCGCCGCATCGAGATCACGGACGCGCAGCATGGTGTGCAGATATCGCATAGGCTAAACCTCACTGACTGTCTGACGGAGGGGGACCACTATACAGAAATGATGGCCACTGATCTCCATACTGCGGTTTCGCGCCTGCGCGACCTCATCGAGGAGGCCTCGGCGATCGTCCCATTCACCGGCGCGGGAATTTCTACCGAATGCGGGATTCCAGATTTCCGCTCGCCCGGCGGATTATGGACTAAGAACCAACCAATTCCTTTCGATGCGTTCGTTGCGAGCCAGGAGATGCGCAACGAGGCCTGGCGGCGGCGCTTCGCCATGGAGGAGAATTTCTCTGCGGCCAAGCCCGGCCGCGGCCATCAAGCGCTGGCAAGTCTCTACCGCGCCGGCAAGAGCCCCGCACTGATTACCCAGAACATCGACAATCTCCACCAGGCCTCAGGCATCGCAGCATCGGACGTCATCGAATTGCATGGCAACACAACCTATGCCATCTGCCTCGACTGTACAAAGCGCTACGAACTGTCCTGGGTAAGGGAAAAATTCGAGACATCAGGGCAGCACGCTCCGGATTGCGCCTGCGGTGGCTACATCAAGACCGCGACCGTTTCATTCGGGCAGGCAATGCCCCCCGAGGCAATGCAGCGCGCTGAGGAGTTAACCAGGAGTTGTGATCTGTTTCTAGCCGTTGGCTCCTCCCTGGTGGTGTGGCCGGCGGCTGGTTTCCCGCTGATGGCCAAGCGAAACGGTGCAGCACTCATCATCATCAACCGCGAGCCCACCGAGTTCGATGATCTCGCCGATCTGGTCGTGCGAAACGACATCGGCGATACGCTCGGTCCCTTCATCGCCCACTGATTCGCCGTGCGTTGCGTTGTGTATAGAGCTGTGCGCAAGCACATTTTACTCTTTGCCGTTTAAAGGCCGGTGTTATCTTCGGTTCCACAAGATTCGTCGAAGCGCCCATCAAGAGGCGCTAGCAAGGCGGCGGCGTGCGGCGTCAAGGCTCGGACGGGATCGAATCGAAGATGTCAGGTACAAATCTTCGGCCAGGAACGGTCAGAGAACTCGTCGATGAAACGGCGACCAATCTCATAGAGCTAACTGGTGTCATCAAGTGGTTCGATGTCTCAAAGGGCTTTGGGTTTATCGTCCCTGACAATGGGATGCCCGACATCCTCCTCCACGTGACCTGCCTACGGCGCGACGGCTTTCAGACCGCCTATGAGGGTGCGCGGGTCAGCTGCGAGGTGCTGCAGCGCCCCAAGGGGCTGCAAGCCTTCCGGATTGTATCGATGGACGACAGTACCGCGGTGCATCCGGCACAAATGCCACCGCCGCGTACCCATGTGACGGTAACGCCTACCAGTGGGCTTGAGCGCGCCCAGGTCAAATGGTTCAACCGTCTGCGCGGGTTTGGCTTCCTGACGCGTGGCGAAGGGACCCCCGATATCTTCGTGCACATGGAGACGCTGCGCCGCTACGGCATCGCCGAGCTGCGGCCTGGGCAGACGGTCTTGGTCCGGTTTGGGCCGGGGCCAAAGGGCCTGATGGCGGCCGAGGTTCGGCCCGACGGTGGGCCGCTGGGACTTGCTTCCCACTAGCTCTCTGATTTTCCGATTGCCGCTAGAGCCCGGGCCGCGTAAAGGCGGGCATATGCGCGCTCTTGGCTGCATCGCCTCCGTCCTCTTCGGACTATTGATCGCTGCTGGCCCGGTCCGGCCAGCCGTACAGCAGACGCTTGAGATTGCCAGCCAGACCGGAGTGCACCTCTTTGCGGTCGAGGTCGTCGACAACGATGCCGACAGGGCGAAGGGGCTCATGTATCGCAAGAATTTGCCAGAAGGCCGCGGCATGTTGTTCGATTTCCACCGCGATCAGGAGGTCAGCTTCTGGATGCAGAATACCTATATTCCACTGGACATGGTCTTCATCCGTGGAGACGGACGGATTTTGCGTATTGAAGAAAACACGGAGCCACTATCGACACGGCTGATACCGTCTGGAGGGCCCGTGCGAGCTGTTTTGGAAGTTATAGGTGGGACCACCCGGAAACTCGGTATCGCGCCGGGCGACCGAGTTGCCTCGCCGATTTTCAACGCCCGCTGAGCCTTGCTTGCCGGGCTATATCGAAGCGTGTATCGAACCGGCGTTCGTCGGGGCATAGCGCAGTCTGGTAGCGCGTCTGGTTTGGGACCAGAAGGTCGCAGGTTCGAATCCTGCTGCCCCGACCAATTCCACCGAGCGCTTCGGTTATATCGTATGGCAACTCCGTCAACCGGATGGACAGGCCCACAAGAAATGAGACGCCTGCACTCGCAGCTGTAAATCCTTCGGTCGGCTAATAAGTCATAAAATATCATGAGTGCACTTCGAAGCGTCAATGTTGACGGGAGTCACGAAAGAATAATATCAAAATTATAGAATAGGATTTACACTTGCGCATTACTCCTAATTCATGTGGTTGCAGACAAAATTATTATGATAATCTCGCAAATACATAAGTGTCGGCAAGCAAGCGACTGGCACACCTGGTGGCTCGCTTCGCGCATCCAGTGGAATGTCACCAAGGGCTTCTAAATGGGCTTCAACGCCCACTAGCTGGCAGATCTCTCGTCAAACGCGGTTTACACGGGTCGGTCGCAGCGGCTCACAAAGGCGGCAATGCACCCGATCGTGCCCGCTTCCGCCAGAAGCGGCGCGTGGCCTTGGTCAGGCACCTCAAGCGTATCGAGCGCTGCGCGACGCGCACGCATGGCCTCGACTGTCTGAGCCGAGAGAATGTCGGAGTTGGCGCCGCGGATCACCATCACCGGCAGGGCGCTGAGTGCATCGAATTCCTTCCACAAAGACGCAATGGGCCGCTCGGGCTCGACCCCTTCCATCGCTTTGGCGAGTCTAACGTCATAGGTCGTGACTAGGCGGCCTTTTTCTTCCTTGAACGCGCGATGGGCGCTGGCGAGCCAATCGTCATGCCCCAGTTTCGGAAACTGCGCACTGAACAGCCGGCGCAGGATCTCGGCGCCTTCCTCAAAATTTCGCGGCTGGGGCAACTTGCCGACATAACTCTTGATGCGCATCAAGCCCTGCGGCTCTATCACAGGGCCAATGTCGTTGAGTACAATGCCAGCAATCGCGGTCGGCCTCACGGCGGCGAGCAGCATCGCGAGTATTCCGCCGCGCGAGGTACCGACGAATATAGCCGGCAGGGTGTCGAGTGCTGTGACGACAGCGATCACATCGGCGAGTTCGATCTGGAGCGAATAATTTCTCGGGTCGCGGTCATAATCGGAAAGTCCACGCCCACGATAATCGAGAGCGACCACGCGCCGAGGGTGAGCGCCTTCATCCGCGAGTGCCGAGGCGAGCGCCTCGAAATCAGCAGCAGTGCGGGCGAGGCCGGGCAGGCACACCACGGGGGTGCTCCGCGCGCTACCGCGGCCATAACAGCGGGCATGCAGGCGTAGTCCATCAGGAGCGGAAATGAAGATGCTGGAGACGCCGTTCTGCATGGCGCGTTTGTAGCATCGATGGCGCGGCTAATCTAACGCGGGGGCAACGCGTGGATGCGCGGAGCAAGGCCGCGCATAACAACCGGAGGGGAAATGCTCTGGAGGCGGCAAGACGGGCATCAATTCGCGCCGCCGCGCTTGAGGTCAGCCTCGATCAGCAATTTGCTGCTGCCGCCGAAACGTGCGCGGTAGACCTGCAAGTTCTCCATGATCCGCGCGACATAGTTGCGGGTCTCCGAGATCGGGATGCGTTCAACCCAATCGACCGGATCGACATGGGGGTCGCGCGGATCGCCATAGGCCGCGATCCATTGCCTCACGCGACCGCGCCCCGCATTGTAGCCGGCGAAGGTGAGGATGTAGGAGCCATTGTAGCCGCTCAAAAGGTTGGACAGTTCGGCCGCACCCATCTGCATGTTGTAGACCGGGTCCTTCAGCAGGCGATCGCGGTTGTAGGCGACTTTGAATTTGGCGGCGGTATCGATGCCGGCCTCCGGCGTCACCTGCATCAGACCCATGGCATGGGCGCTTGAGACGACCTTCTGGTTGAAATGGCTCTCTTGGCGCGCGATTGAATAAGCGACTGCTGCGTCGATCGGCGGCGCGATGGGCTGATAGTCGGGGAGGCCGACGGTCGGGTAGGCGTAATAGTCGAGCGGTAGTCCGCGCGCATAGGCAGATTCGCCGAGCAGTAACATTGCGCGCCCGTCGCTTTGCTTGCCGGCAAGCTCGCCCAGCACGGCCATGCCGGCGATGTCGGTCGCACTTTCGCCAAGCTCAGCGTAGATCGAGGCCAGCATGTCGCGCTCGCCAAGGGCGTAGAGGATCTCCGCCGCGCGCACGACTTCGAGATTGCCGAGAACGCTTTGCTCCTGCGAGGTAAATGCCGGCGGTCCGCGCAGGCCCAGATCCTTGAGGCCAAGCCTCGCCCGCGCCAGTTGGCCGTAATAGGTGGCAGTGTACTGCCCTGCCGTTTCATAGAAAGCTTTTGCCTGAGCCTGCTGGCCCATTGCCTCCGCCGCGCGGCCTTGCCAATAACCGCCGCGAGCAAGCGCGTGCGGGTTTTCCGTTCCTTCGACAATATGAGCGAAATGGCCGGCCGCCGTTTTCGGATCGCGCAGAAAACGTAGCGCCACCCAGCCGGCGGTGAAATGCGCGTCGACGCGATAAAAGCCACGCATCGGCGGTGCGGCGTCGCGCGCCACACTATAGGCGGCGTGCGCATCATGCTCATCGAGCAGCTTGCGCACCAGCAGGCGCCGCTCCAGCCACCACTGGTCCAGATTAACCAGCGCCTCAGGACTCTTCGGCGCCGTGAGGATCAGCTTGCCGGCTTCTTCCGCCTTGTTGTTCTGGCGTAACCATTGCACGCTCGCGAAGATGTAGCCGGGGTCGCTCTGTGCTGCAGTTGGCACGGCGTCGAGGAGTGCCTTGGCGTTGCTCGCCTTACGCAGGACTGCCGCACGCGCACGCCCGATTGCAGGTTCGGTGCCGCCAAGCCGGTCGGCGGCGCGCTGGCCGGCTGCGACATCGTCGGCGTAGAAACGTTGCTCCATGCGCACCTTATGGTCGGCGACACTGA
>DASWAK010000202.1:0-23103 GCA_036391175.1 Pseudolabrys sp. | reverse complement strand
GCTGCAGTCCTGTCCTGGCTGATCGCCTTCAACGTGGTCAATACCCACAATCAGGTTGTGGCGACCGTTGGCGAATTCCTTTACCGCCTGACCGAGCCTCTGTTGCGACCGATACGTTCTATGCTGCCAAATCTTGGCGGTATTGATGTTTCGCCGGTGATCCTGATCCTGATCATCTTGTTTCTCGAAAATGTCATCATCCGATACATCTATCCGAACGTGTTTTAGCACATGGCGGGCAAGCCATGGTCGCTGACGGCCTATGGCGCCACGCTCACAATTCGGCTGACGCCGAAAGGCGGCCGTGACGCTATCGATGGCGTCGAAGCGCTGGCAGACGGGCGGGCCGCACTGAGGGTGCGTGTGCGTGCGGTTCCGGCGGAGGGCGAAGCCAATGCGGCCCTCATTCGGCTGATCGCAAAGACCATGGGCGTCCCACCACGTGATGTCGTTCTGGTCGCGGGCGTTACGGGCCGGCTCAAGCGGCTCGTGATTTCGGGCGACGGCCCAACGCTCATTGCGGCGCTGGAGAAAATCGCCACGCCGCGCTAAGGCTTGTTTCGTCGAGGCCGACGGGCAGACCATGAGCGCGCGCATCATTGACGGTAAAACCATCTCGGCGGACTTGCGTGGCAAGGTCACAGATGCCGTTCACCGGTTGCGTCGGGACCGTGGCATCGTACCGGGCATTGCCGTCGTACTCGTTGGCAACAACCCGGCGAGCGAAGTCTATGTGCGCAACAAATCCAAGGCGGTCGCGGAATCAGGCATGATCGCCTTCGACCGCAAGCTGCCAGCGACCGCCAACGAAACAGAGCTGATAGATCTCATCGCCAAGCTCAATAATGATGAGGAGGTTAACGGCATCCTGGTTCAGTTGCCGCTGCCGAAGCAGATCGACGCGCACAAAATCATCGCTGCGATCGATCCGGCCAAGGACGTGGATGGCTTCCATCCGCTCAATGTCGGGCGGCTCGCCAGTGGCTTGCCCGCTCTGGTGCCATGCACGCCGATGGGGTGCGTGATTCTGGCCAAGACGGTGCATGAAACGTTTGCCGGCCTTGAGGCTGTTGTCATTGGCCGCTCCAACATCGTCGGCAAACCAGTGGCGCAATTGCTGCTAGCAGAAAATGCAACGGTGACAGTTGCTCATTCCAAGACGAACGATCTGCCAACAGTGTGCCGCCGCGCCGATTTGCTTGTCGCCGCTATCGGTCGGCCGGAAATGGTCCGCGGTGATTGGATCAAGCCGGGCGCAACGGTGATTGATGTCGGCACCAACCGCGTAGTGGGGGAGGGTGGCAAATCGCGCATCGTCGGGGACGTCGCTTATACAGAAGCTGTAAAAATTGCCGGCGCGATTACGCCGGTGCCGGGCGGCGTTGGGCCGATGACGATTGCGTGCTTGCTATTGAATACCTTGCGCGCCGCCTGCGCGCAGAAGGGGTTGCCGGCACCAAAGGTATGACTACGCCTGCCAGGCGTAGGCGACCTTATCGAGCGTCTTGGTGCCAAAGCGCTCCGAGGAACGCGCGACTGCGCGGCCGCCAAGCGCACGATAAAATTCCATCGCCGGCTCGTTGTCAGAGAGAGCCCAAACCACCAGGCTCTTGAGACCGCTCTGATTCAAATCTTTGCGCGCGGCGGAAAACAGGCGACGCCCAAACCCGAGTCCCTGGAACTCGGGCCGAAGATAGATCTCGTAAATCTCACCGTCATAAAACAGGCTGCGCGCCCGATTACGCCCGTAGTTGGCGTAGCCGGCAATGCGATCGCCGAATTGCAGGATAGTAATGCGGCTGCCTTTGCGGATAGCCGAGTCCCACCAGTCCGGGCCGCGACGGCTGATGAGCTTGTCGAGCTCATTGCCCGGGATGACACCCTGATAGGCCGAGCGCCACGCCTCATCATGCGTCTCGGCAACGTCCACCGCGTCAGCTGACTTCGCGCGGCGAATCTCTATGAGGGTCGTACTCATTGCGCGATAGAAGCAATGAACTTTCCGGCCTTCAAGCCCTATCGTTAACGATAGGTTACCGGTGTGGATTACTGGTCACACGTCTGCAAAAATCCAGCAGTGATGCCGAAAAATGATGCTTGAAACATCAACTGTTGACGTGGGCCGTGCCTGGTTCCACGCTGGAGGGCGGAGCCGGTTTGTCGGTGGTCAGCGTCCGGCGGCAACTGATTCGAATTACCGGGACTCGAATTGCGCGTGACAGAAAAAGACAGCTAACCAAGGTTGTAGCAGGCGGCTGCTGGCGTCAGACTGTCTCGGCTTCCTTCTTGCGTTCTTCTTTCTTCCGGTCATTTTCGTCGAGCAGCTTCTTGCGCAAGCGGATCGACTTCGGCGTCACCTCGACCAACTCATCGTCTTCGATATAGGCCAGCGCCTTCTCCAGCGTCATACGGATTGGCGGCGTCAGGCGTACCGCTTCGTCCTTAGACGTTGTGCGGATATTGGTGAGCTTCTTGCCTTTGAGTACGTTGACGATCAGGTCGTTGCCGCGTGTGTGCTCCCCAACGATCATGCCGTTGTACACTTTCCAGCCGGGCTCGATCATCATGGGGCCGCGGTCTTCCAAATTCCAGAGCGCGTAGGCGACAGCATCGCCCTGGTCGTTGGAGATCAGCACACCGTTGCGCCGGCCTTGGATCGGCCCCTTGTATAGTGCATAGGCGTGGAATAGCCGGTTCATGATCGCCGTGCCACGCGTGTCGGTGAGCAACTCACCCTGGTAGCCGATAAGCCCGCGTGTTGGCGCATGAAATACAAGGCGCAGCCGCCCGCCGCCGGAAGGCCTCATCTCCAGCATATCGGCTTTGCGCTCGGCCATCTTCTGCACAACAATACCGGCGTGCTCCTCGTCGAGATCGATAACGACCTCCTCGATCGGCTCCAACGTTTCGCCGGTGGCGGGGTCTTCCTTCAGCAGCACCTTTGGTCGCGAGACTGACAATTCGAAACCTTCGCGGCGCATGGTCTCGATCAGAATGCCGAGCTGTAATTCGCCGCGCCCGGCGACTTCCATGGCGTCCTTTTCGTCGGATTCGCGCACTCGCAGTGCCACATTGCCTTCGGCTTCGCGCAGCAGCCGGTCGCGGATCATGCGCCCGGTGACCTTGTCGCCCTCGGTGCCAGCGAGCGGAGAATCGTTGACGCGGAAGATCATCGCCAAAGTTGGCGGATCGATCGGCTGAGCCGGTAGCGGCGTTTCCACTGACGGGTCGCAGATTGTCATCGCCACAGTGGCGTTCGGCAGTCCGGCGACCGCAACGATATCGCCGGCTGCCGCCTCTTCCACTGCCGTGCGTTCGAGCCCTCGGAATGCCAGCACCTTTGTGATCCGGCCGCTCTCGATCAGTTTCCCGTCGTGATCGAGCACCTTTACTGGCTGGTTGGGTTTCACCGAACCTGAGGTTATGCGGCCAGTGACGATGCGGCCGAGATAGGGGTTGGCTTCCAGGATGGTGCCGAGCAGGCGCAACGGCCCTTGCTCTACCTGCGGCGGTTTGACGTGACGCAGCACCAAATCGAACAGGGGCTGCATGCCGTCATCGTGCGATCCCTCAAGGCTCGTGGCCATCCAGCCCTGTTTGGCCGAGCCGTACAGAATCGGGAAATCGAGCTGCTCGTCGGTAGCATCGAGCGCGGCGAACAGGTCGAACACCTCGTTGACGACTTGCGTTGGCCGCGCGTCAGCGCGGTCCACCTTGTTGATGACTACGATGGGCTTGAGTCCCATCTTCAGGGCTTTCGACACCACGAACTTGGTCTGCGGCAGCGGGCCTTCGGCCGCGTCCACCAGCACCAATGCGCCGTCCACCATGTTGAGAATGCGTTCCACCTCGCCGCCGAAATCGGCGTGACCGGGCGTGTCCACGATATTGATGCGCGAGTCCTTCCACACTACCGAGGCAGCCTTGGCCAGGATAGTGATACCGCGCTCGCGCTCTAGGTCGCTGGAATCCATTGCGCGCTCGACCACACGCTGGTTCTCGCGGTACGCGCCGGATTGCTGCAGCAGCCGATCGACCAGGGTGGTCTTGCCGTGGTCGACGTGCGCGATGATGGCGACGTTGCGAAGGTCCATTGTGGGTTCCAGAAATCAAAGCGCGGGCCCCGTGGACCCGCGACGCGACGCTATTGCGGCGCAATATAGTCACGCGTGGCCGGGATGCAACCGGCGCCGGGCCGCGCGCACAAGCAAGGTAAACCTAGCAAACTAAGGCAGAGTCGACATTTGGCTATACCTTTTAGTCGCTAGCTGGCCATCGGATCGAGGATTTTGCCCACAGCAACTGGTGGCCGGGCGAGCCTATGACGCGTGCCGAATTGGTCGTCAAAAAAAGAAAAGAACGAACTCATCCTCGCCGCCCGCGCCAGCGCTGACAAATAGTCGACGCTTGCATGACGGATTGGTGAAAGGAAAGGCAGTTGAATCGTGTGGCTAAGCTCCGGCCGGGCGGCTCCAGGGGCCGATACGCACGCCTCCCGGCAGCGCTTCCTGCAACATCATCATCTCGGCGATGGTCTCGCTGGTTATGAGGCCCACCAGCTTGCCTGCGGCATCGGTGACGCCAACCGCAGACGCCGATTTCTGCTGCAGTAGTTTGAACGCCTGTTCCAGTGTGGCACGGTGGCTGATAGTTGGCACTTCTGCTGTCATCGCATCGGCCACGCGTGCGTCCGGCCCACGCGTCTTGATGGCGCGGATCAGGTCGCCGCGGCCGAGTAGGCCAACCGGTTTGCCGGCGCCATCCACGACGGGAAATTCGCCTTGGCTCGTGTGCAATAGCGTTTGCACCGCCTCGTCGATATGCGCCTCCGGCGACAGCGTCGCGAACTGCGTCATCATGGCATAACTGACTGGTACGCCACGTGAAGCCGCGCGTAGCGCCACCATGTGCGCCTCCGAAGACGCCGCGAGATAAACGAAGATTGCGATGAAGATCAGGATCGGATTTGCCATCAAACCGATGAAGCCGAGCGCAAAGGCGACGAATTGCCCGATTGAAGCGGCGATCTCGGTTGCGCGCACATAACCGAAGCGGCTCGCTAGCAAGGCACGCAGCACGCGCCCGCCATCCATCGGAAACGCGGGGATCATGTTGAACAACGCGAGAAAAAGGTTCACCGCCGCAAGGCGGTCGACCAGAGGGATCTTCATATTATCGACCGCCGCCGCTGCGCTCGGCTGCAAATGCGCGTCAAACAAAAACACCAGCGCAGCCACGATCACGACATTGACCATCGGGCCAGCGACGGCGATGAGGAATTCTTCCCATGGCTCTTCCGGGATGCGCTCAAGTTGTGCGACGCCGCCAATCGGCAGCAGAGTCACATACGGTGTTGGCACGCCAAAGGCGCGAGCCGTAAAGATGTGGCCGAACTCGTGCAACAGGACGCAGAGAAACAGGAGAACCATAAACGCAAGGCTGTCCCACGCGGTGGCGGCACCGCCTGAGGCATAACTTCCTGCAAAAATCCAGGCGAGAAACAACAGGAAGGTGATATGAACGCGGACCACGGTGCCCGCCACCTTGCCGATATTCAATGACCAGGACATGGGTGCCTCACATGGTCGGAATTGCCATATAAAAGGTAGTATTGGCTTGGACCCTTTGCGAGGGCCACGCGTTCGCTGCAAGAAGGCTTATACTATGGCGCAAAAACTCACCGGCGAAGCCCGCAAATCCGCGCTGGCGCGGCTTACCGGCTGGTCCGAAATGGTTGGCCGCGACGCCATCACGAAAAAATTCGCGTTCAAGGATTTCAATCAGGCTTTTGGGTTCATGACGCGAGCGGCGCTAGTCGCGGAGAAAATGGATCACCATCCGGAGTGGTTCAACGTCTATAAAACGGTCGAGGTGACACTATCGACCCATGATGCCGGCGGCCTGACCGAGCTCGACGTGAAACTGGCTGAGGCAATGGACAAAATTACCGTCGGGTAGGACAATCGGCAGCCAGAGCCTTGAAAACTGGTCCTTGCAGACACTGCAGTCACTAACCACATGGACCGCATGGAATTTGCACAATCTGCATTCTGGCAAAGTAGCGACGATCGAAGTGCCTTTCGCCATCATTTTTGGCGTAAAACGCGCCGCGTCGCGGCCTCGATCCCTTTCGCCGAGAATCTGATCGCCGCCTACTACTGTGCATTCGACCGCAGTACGCCGCTGCCGGTGAAGACCACGTTGATCGGTGCGCTCGCCTATTTCGTGTTGCCGACCGACGTTATTCCCGACGTCTTGCCGGTGCTCGGCTTTACCGATGACGCTGCCGTGCTGGCGACCACCATCAACCTGGTGGCGAACCACATTCGCCCGGAACATCGCATAGCAGCGAGGAACAGGCTCGCGGAGTTTTCCTCGCAGGACTGAGTACTTGCGGTTCCCACGCAGACGGCGGCCATGCAATTACGGCCTCAATATTACCTTGCCCATGACTTGCCGCGCCGCGATCGCCTTGAGCGCAGCCGGCGCTTCTGCTAGCGGATAAACTGCGTGCACGTGGGACGATAATTTCCCTTCCGCGCACCAGGCCAGCAGTTGCTCCGTGTTGGCGCGATGGCCGGCCCGATCGCGCTCGATCCATGAGCCCCAGAACACGCCAAGCACGTCGCAGCCTTTTAGCAGCACGAGGTTGAGGGGCAGTTTCGGTATTTCGCCGGCGGCGAAACCTACGACCAGAAAACGTCCTTCCCAGGCGATGGAACGCAACGCGGCCTCCGCATAGGCGCCGCCGATCGGATCGTAAATAACGTCGGCGCCGCGACCTTGCGTGACTCGGCGCAGGGCTTCCTTTAAATCTTCGCTGCCGTAGTCAATGCCATCATCGGCACCGTGTTTGCGTGCGAAGGCAAGCTTTTCTTTCGAAGATGCGCAGGCGATCACGCGCGCGCGCATCAGCTTGCCGAGTTCGACCGCCGCCAAACCGGCGCCGCCAGAGGCGCCAAGTATGGCGAGGGTTTCTCCGGCCTTGAGCTTGGCCCGGTCTTTCAACGCGTGCAGCGCGGTGCCGTAGGTAACGCAGAGGCCGGCGGCGCGGTCAACGTCGAGCCTATCGGGAATCTTGATGAGCCTGCTGGCAGAGATCGCAATGCGTTCGCGCGCGGCGCCGTAACCCGCGTAACCCATGACGCGGTCACCGACCGCGAATTGTGTGACACTCGCGCCGAGACTTTCAACCGTGCCGGCAAACTCTGCGGCCGGCGAAAATGGCAACGCCGGCTTGGTCTGGTATTTGTTGGCAATGATCAGCGTGTCGAAAAAGTTAAGTGCGACTGCCTCGATTTGCACGGCGACTTCGCCAGGCCCAGGAACAGGATCCGGAATATCTGCGAGCGTCAGATCGTCAGGCGTGCCGTAGCGGGTGCAGAGCAGGGCTTTCATGACGACCGGCTGGGGAAATTGTGCAGCGCGAATAGCAAGGCCTTATAGTCCTAGCAAGGCGCCACCACGCTAGCCCGTTGCCTTTTGTCGCCTTCACATTGCCGACTTTCGCCGGTAATGGGCTAGTATCCAGCGATTCTTATTGGGGGCGGCTCAACGACCGTCATTATCTTCACCGGTAGGGCCCGATGAACACAGCTTCTTTGTTCCGTATCTGCGTCACCCTGTTGGCAGTCAGCGCCTTCAATGTTTCTGCATCGGCGCAACAGAAGAAGCCGGCCAATCCGACCGATCAAGCCGTGTTACTTGGCCAATTCGGCGAGTGGGGCGCCTATCGAGCAACGCCTGGCGGCAAGAAGATCTGTTTCGCGCTCTCGAAGCCAACTTCAGCCACGAGTGAGCCAGCCGGACGCAGCCGCGATCCTTCTTATGCCTTCGTCTCCACACGGCCGACGGAGAAAGTAAGGAACGAGGTTTCAGTCATCGTTGGCTATCCGCAAAAGCCCGGTCATGACGCCACCGCGGCGATCGGCTCGGCTACCTACTCAATGTACACTCAAAATGACGGCGCCTGGGTGAAGAACGCCGCCGAAGAGGCGCAGATGGTGGAAACCATGCGCAAAGGCTCCGACCTTGTGGTTAAAAGCGAGTCATCGCGTGGTACCAAAACCACCGACACCTATTCGCTCAAGGGTATTGCCCAGGCGCTCGACAAGGTTGCGGAGGAGTGCAAGTAGGGTGTTCGGACCCTATATTGCCGTCAGTGCCGAACGGCGCTGGTGATTGATCCAATGGCAATGTTTACAAACACCGTAACGGCTTCGACCGAATTCGTCGAAAAATTGCCGCTCGAGCGCTACGTGGCGCCCGAAAAGCCGTCGCTGATCGGCCTTACAAGACCACAGCTTGCTGAGGCCCTTGGCTCACTCGGCGTGCCGGAAGCGCAGCGCAAGATGCGCGTGCAGCAACTTTGGCATTGGATCTATTTCCGAGGGTTCACGTCATTCGACGAAATGACCAGCGTGTCGAAGGAGCTCCGCGCGACCCTGTCCGACCATTTCACGTTGGCTCGGCCGGAGGTCGTCGCCGAGCAGGTCTCGGTCGACGGCACGCGCAAATGGCTGCTGCGGTTGCCCGGCGAGGTGCAAGACGAACGCCCCCATGAGGTTGAGTGCGTTTACATCCCCGACGCCGAACGTGGCACCTTGTGCGTCTCCAGCCAGGTCGGCTGCACGCTCAACTGTACCTTCTGCCACACCGGCACTCAGCGTCTGGTCAGAAATCTTACAGCCGGTGAGATTGTCGGCCAGGTGATGGCTGCACGTGACCGTCTGGGCGATTGGCCCGGCGGCACGCGGCCAACCGATGGCGTGGTGCCGGCCGGTGACCGTTGCATCACCAATATCGTGATGATGGGCATGGGCGAACCGCTCTACAATTTCGATGCGGTTCGCGACGCACTTCTCATTATCGCAGACGGCGAGGGCATTGCCATTTCCAAGCGGCGCATCACGCTTTCCACCTCAGGCGTAGCACCCACCATCGAGCGTGCCGGCGCCGAGATTGGCTGCATGCTGGCGGTGTCACTGCATGCCGTACGCGACGAGCTACGCAATGAGCTGGTGCCGCTCAATCGCAAGTATCCAATCGCTGACCTGCTGGAAGCCTGTCGCAACTATCCCGGCGTCTCGAATGCCAAGCGCATCACCTTCGAATACGTGATGCTCAAGGGCGTGAATGATTCCATCGACGACGCCAAGGCGCTGGTGCGGCTGCTTAAGGGTATCCCCGCAAAAATTAATCTCATCCCGTTCAATCCCTGGCCAGGCACAAAATATGCATGCTCGGACTGGGAGCAGATCGAGAAGTTCTCGCAGGTTATTTTTGACGCAGGCTATGCGTCGCCGGTGCGTACCCCGCGCGGACGCGATATCCTGGCCGCTTGCGGCCAGCTCAAGAGCGCAACCGAAAAACTTTCGACACGAGAGCGCATGATGCTACGGGCCATGACAATGGTAGAGTGACGGCACCGATTTATTTAAAGGAAAAAATATGTCCCTGCTCGGCCGGATCATCGTCATCAGTTTCGCACTTATCGTGGCCATCATGGCCGCGGGCATTACTCTCGCCATCGGCATCATTGCGCCGGACTGGGCGGGCGCCGATGCCGATCCCTTCGAGCGCGTGAGCTTTTTCATAGTTTCGTTCTTTGCGACCAGCTTCGTCGGTGCGGTAGCGATCTTGCCGGCCGCAGTGGTAATCGTGATCTCGGAAGCTGCGAAATTGCGCAACTTTCTCTATTATGGCGTCGGCGGCGCGTTGGTCGCGCTGGCGTCTTATTACGGCTCCGATATCTCCATAAGACTCGAAAACACAACCGATGTTGCGCCGGTTGGCAACGCCTTGCAGCTCGCGGCCGCAGCCGGGATCATTGGTGGGCTTGCCTATTGGCTGATCGCCGGCCGCAATGCTGGCCGCTGGCGCGCGCCGCCTAGTGCTTGACCCAATCGAGAGCCGCATCAAGACGATCATTGCCCCAGAACAGCTCGCCGCTGGTGGTGACAAAAGTCGGGGAGCCAAATATATCGAGCCGCTGGGCCTCCTCGGTATTTGCACGAAGCCGCAACTTGATCTCATCGGACTGAGCGCGTGTCAGCACCGCGCCGGCATCTTGTTCAAGCTTGGTCAGAACTTCGGTGATCGTCTCTGTTTCTTCAACATTGCGGCCTTCGCCGAATTCGACGCGATAGATGGCGCGGCAATAGTCCTCGCCCCAACCCTCGGCTAGTCCTACCAGCGCGACGCGCGCAGCCAGCAAAGTATTTTGTGGAAATAATTTCGGCCGCACGAACGGTAGCTGAAGGGCGCCGCAAATCCGCTCCAGGTCGCGCCACATGTTGCGGCCCTTGGCGGGATAAAGATTGAATGGCGACGTCGTCCAGCCCTGCGCCTTGAAAATCGGCCCCAGCATAAAGGGACGCCAGTGTACGGCTACGCCGGCCACTTTGGCCAGCGGTGCGATGCGCATTGCCGCCGGATAGGAATAGGTCGAGGCGAACTCGAACCAGAAATCGAGTGTGGGCGCTGCCATTGGCCGCAATATAGCGGCCTGGCTGCTATGACGCCTTTCCATTTTTAGATGTCTCGGCTAGACGAGGCGCGCATGAATCGTACCGGCCTCGTCGTCGCGCTCGCCACCGGCATTGTTGCAGGCTTGGCATTTGGGCTCTATCCAGAACTTGATTTGCACGTTGCGCGTTATTTTCATGCATTTGAAGACTCCGCCCATAATGCGTTTGCTTTCCGCTTAAATCCAGCGGTCATGCGGGCACGCAATATTGGCGTATGGATTGGTGCTTTGCTGGTGGCACCGGCGGTGGTGGCGCTTGCGATCAAGCTGATACTGCCGCGGCGCAAATTGCTGATGTCGGGGCGTGCGATCGTTTTTCTGATAGCGACGATAGTTTTGGCACCAGGGCTGTTAGCTAATGTGCTCCTTAAGGACCACTGGGGCCGTTCTCGGCCCATTGATGTGACGCAGTTTGGCGGCAGCGAGCATTTTGTTGCCTGGTGGGATCCGCGCGGCGATTGTCCGGGGAACTGCGCATTTGTTTCCGGCGATGTGGCTGGTGCGTTCTGGACGGTCGCGCCGGCGGCGTTGGCGCCACCGCAATGGCGCGTCATTGCCTATGGCGCGGCACTCGCGCTTGGCACGGGCATGGCTGTGCTACGCGTGATGGCCGGCGGACATTTCCCATCGGATGTCATCTTCGCCGGTGTATTCACCTTTCTTATCGTTTGGATCGTATACGCCTTAATTTACCGCTGGCCACGCACGCGTCTGTCGGATGATGACGTCGAGCGGGCGCTCGAGCGTGTGGCCTTGCCGGCCCATGATTTTATCGTTGGTCTGTTCGGCGCAAGCCGGGAAGAAAAATAGCGCAGCAATAGGAAAACGACTGCCATTTCAGGGCGAGAGGTTAACCAGGGCGCACTTTGCGCCGCTTACCTTTGGCCCTATAGTTCGCCGCAATTTTTCAATGCGGTGGCTTTCCGATGCCTGACAGCGACACAAAGAAAAATGTGAAGAAAGTTGTGCTCGCCTATTCCGGCGGGCTCGACACCTCCATTATTTTGAAGTGGTTGCAGACCACTTATGGATGCGAGGTCGTCACCTTTACCGCCGAT
Organism: Pseudolabrys sp.; assembly: GCA_036391175.1. Taxonomy (GTDB): domain Bacteria; phylum Pseudomonadota; class Alphaproteobacteria; order Rhizobiales; family Xanthobacteraceae; genus Pseudolabrys. Next base: position 11,517 of record DASWAK010000202.1, on the reverse strand, counting down.
CTCGGCCAAGGCGAGGAGCTCGAGCCGGCGCGTCAGAAAGCGCTGTTACTCGGCATCAAGAAGGAAAATATCTTCATCGAGGACTTGCGCGAGGAATTCGTGCGCGACTACGTCTTTCCGATGTTTCGGGCAAACGCAGTGTATGAAGGTCAATATCTGCTCGGCACCTCGATTGCACGGCCGCTGATCGCCAAGAAACAGATCGAGATTGCAGAGAAAGTTGGCGCTGATGCGGTGGCGCACGGCGCCACGGGTAAAGGCAACGATCAGGTACGGTTCGAGTTGACGTACTATGCGCTCAAACCGGATGTTACAGTGGTTGCACCTTGGCGTGAATGGGATCTGACCTCGCGGACCAAGCTCATCGAATTCGCCGAAAAGCATCAAATTCCGATCGCCAAAGATAAGCGTGGCGAAGCTCCGTTTTCTGTCGACGCCAATCTGCTGCACACCTCGTCGGAAGGCAAAGTTCTGGAAGACCCCGGCCAGGAAGTGCCCGATTACGTGTTCTCGCGTACCGTCGATCCTGAGACGGCACCGGACAAGCCGACAACTATTGTAGTTGATTTCGAACGAGGCGACGCTGTTGCGATTGACGGCAAGAAAATGTCGCCGGCGGCTTTGCTCAAGCAGCTAAACGAACTTGGCCGCGCCAACGGCATCGGCCGGCTCGATCTCGTCGAGAATCGTTTCGTCGGCATGAAATCACGTGGAATGTATGAGACGCCAGGCGGGACAATATTACTTGCCGCGCACCGTGGCATCGAATCGATCACGCTCGACCGCGGCGCTGCACACCTCAAAGATGAGTTAATGCCGAAATATGCTGAGCTCGTCTATTATGGCTTCTGGTTCGCGCCGGAACGCGAAATGCTGCAGGCGGCGATCAACAAGAGTCAGGAATTTGTAACTGGGCGTGTGAAACTCAAGCTTTACAAAGGCAACGTCACCGTCGTCGGGCGTGAGAGCAAATACTCTCTCTATGACCAGGAACTAGTGACTTTTGAAGAGGGCGCGGTGGCGTACGATCACCGCGATGCCGAAGGCTTCATCAAGCTGAACGCGCTTCGCCTGCGTACGCTCGGTCAGCGACGGCGCAAGCTGAAGCTCGATTGAAACGGGCTTTTAGTGCCATCGGAATAGTGAAATTTATAAGCGTGGGATTGCAATCGTTGCGAGAAGGAAGCCCGATGGTTCAATGCGTAGCAAACCTGTGTTTGCTTTCGGCCGTTGCCTTGGCCCTTACCGCCTGCTCATCGAGTAAAAAGGAGCCGGATGAAAATCCAAATCTTTTCCCGGCTGATTACAAGAACGAAATTTTAACCACGATGACCAGCACGCTGGAGAATCCGACCAATGTGCGCGCTGCTTACATCAGCGATCCGGTGCTTCGCCCGGTCGGCAAGAACGAGCGTTATGTGGTCTGCGTACGATCGGATTCGCGCAATGCCAACAATCATTATACTGGCAGCAAAGATCGCATTGCCCTTTTCTACGATGGTCACCTCAACCAACTGATCGAGGCGACAAAGGAACAATGTGAAAGTACTGCCTATAAGCCGTTCCCTGAGCTCGAGAAGCTCTGCCAGGCCAAGAAATGCGAGTAGCGGTCAATTCGCGTCATCAGCGAATATTTTCACCCGGGATCATCGTGGATTCCATGTCGGCCTGAATGACTTTGGCATGTTCGAAAGTAACGATCAGCATTCCGATCCCACCACATATGCCGGCACATCAAAGCTGCCGGTCAACCAACGCCTTTTTCAATTCGGCGATTTCTTTTGCTGGGTTGAGACCCTTTGGGCAGGCCTTTGAGCAATTCATGATCGTGTGGCAGCGGTAAAGCCGAAACGGGTCCTCAAGGTTGTCCAGGCGTGTACCGGTCGCTTCGTCACGGCTGTCCTGGACCCAGCGATTGGCTTGCAGCAGTGCGGCTGGGCCAAGGTAACGATCCGAGTTCCACCAGTAGCTCGGACACGACGTTGAGCAGCAAGCGCACAAAATGCATTCATACATGCCATCGAGCTTGGCGCGGTCATGGTGGCTTTGCTTCCACTCTTTCTCGGGCTCCGGCGTAGTTGTCTGTAGCCACGGTTCGATCGATGCATATTGCGCGTAAAAATTCTTCAAATCAGGCACAAGGTCCTTCACTACCGGCTGGTGCGGCAGCGGATAGATTTTCACCGGCGCACGAGCATCGTCGATTGCCTTGGTACAGGCGAGCGTGTTGGTGCCATCGATATTCATGGCGCAAGAGCCGCAGACGCCCTCACGACAGGAACGACGGAAGGTGAGCGTTGGATCGACATTGTTCTTGATCCAAATCAACGCGTCGAGAACCATCGGTCCGCAGTCATCGCGATCGACGTAATAGGTGTCGACACTCGGGTTCTGCCTGTCGTCCGGGTTCCAGCGGTAAATGCGGAATTCAGCCACATGCATCGCATGCGGCGTGCGTGGCCATTTCTTGCCCTCGGTAATCTTGGAATTTTTCGGCAGCGTGAATTCGACCATGGCACGTTCCGTCAGTAGACGCGGGCTTTCGGTTCGACATAGGCGACGTCGTTGGTGAGCGTGTAGGCATGCACCGGACGGTTGTCGAGCTTCACATTGCCCTTTTCATCCATCCACGACAACGTGTGCTTCATCCAGTTCTTGTCGTCACGTTCGGGATAATCTTCACGCGCGTGCGCGCCGCGGCTCTCTGTTCGGTTTTTCGCCGAGTCCATGGTGACAATGGCCTGGGCGATCAGATTGTCGAGTTCGAGAGTCTCGATCAGATCGGAATTCCAGATCAGCGATCGGTCGCTGATGCGCAAGTCGGTCATGCCGGCATATACATCGTGAATAAGCTTGTGGCCTTCCTCGAGCACCTCGCCGGTACGGAAAACGGCGCAATTGGTCTGCATGACCTTCTGCATTCTCAGCCGTAACTGCGCGGTCGGCGTTGCACCTGCGGCGTGGCGGAACTTGTCTAGGCGCGCAAGCCCGCGGTCGGCGGAGTCTTTCGGCAGCTCGGGCAGCTTGTCACCGGGCGTGAGCAGCTCGGCGCAACGATGGGCTGCGGCGCGGCCGAACACCACTAGATCGATTAGAGAATTCGAGCCGAGGCGATTGGCGCCGTGCACTGACACGCAGGCGGCCTCGCCAAGTGCCATTAGGCCAGGAACAATGGTGTCCGCATTGCCGGTCTTTTTGGTCAGCGCCTCACCATGATAATTCGTAGGAATACCGCCCATGTTGTAGTGAACGGTCGGCAGAACGGGGATCGGATCATGCGAGATGTCGACCCCAGCGAAAATGCGGGCGAGTTCGGCGATGCCGGGCAACCGCTCATGTAGAACCGCTGGGTCAAGATGGTCGAGGTGCAGGAAGAGATGATCCTTGTTCTTGCCGACCCCTCGCCCTTCGCGGATTTCGATCGTCATGGCTCGCGAGACGACATCGCGCGAAGCCAGATCCTTGGCTGACGGCGCGTAGCGCTCCATGAAGCGCTCGCCTTGTGAATTGACTAGGTAACCGCCTTCGCCGCGCGCGCCTTCGGTGATCAGGCAACCGGCACCGTAGATGCCCGTCGGATGGAATTGAACGAATTCCATATCTTGTAACGGGAGGCCAGCGCGCAGCACCATGGCATTGCCGTCGCCGGTGCAGATATGCGCCGAAGTGCAGGAGAAATAGGCGCGTCCATAGCCACCGGTGGCGACGATGACCATGTTGGCGCTGAAACGATGAATTGAACCATCATCGAGATTGAGCGCCACCACGCCGCGGCAGCGGCCCTCATCATCCATGATTAAATCGATGGCGAAATATTCGATGTAGAATTCGGCTGCATGACGCAGCGCCTGGCCGTACATGGTGTGTAACATGGCGTGGCCGGTGCGATCGGCGGCAGCGCAGGTGCGCTGCGCGGTGCCCTTACCGTAGTGGGTGGTCATCCCTCCGAACGGGCGTTGATAAATTTTTCCGTCCTCCTCGCGGCGCGAAAATGGGAGACCCCAGTGCTCGAGTTCATAGACGGCAGCTGGCGCATTACGACAAAGATATTCGATTGCGTCCTGGTCGCCGAGCCAGTCGGCACCCTTGACGGTGTCATACATGTGCCAGCGCCAGTCGTCTTCGCCCATATTGCCGAGCGCGGCGGCGATACCGCCCTGTGCGGACACCGTATGCGATCGAGTGGGGAATACTTTGGTGATACAGGCCGTACGCAAACCCGCTTCACTGCACCCAACCACCGCACGCAAACCGGAGCCGCCGGCGCCAATCACGACAACATCGTAGCCATGGTCCTCGATTGGATAGGCGCGGCCGTTAACCGAAGGTGCACCGTCCGTTTTTCCATTTGTCGCCATGAATCAAACCCCGAACGACAATTTCAGAATGGCGTAAACTGATGCCAAACTGGCAGCGAAAACGAAGAACGTGTTGGCCATCAGGCTCAACAGCTTCCATCGGTCGTCGTGTACATAGTCGAGGATGATTTCCTGCATGCCAATCCACATGTGATAGGCCGTATTGATGATGAACAGCAGCATGATGATCGCGACGATCGGTGAGCCAAGGATCTGTACGACCGCCGCGTGACTGCGTCCGAGCAGCGAGGTGATGATGAGCAGCAACCCAATAGTCAGTGGAATGCCGGCGACCGAAGTCACGCGTTGATGCCAGAACTGACCGGTCCCGGACCGGGCTGCGCCTAGTCCACGAACGCGACGCATCGGCGTGCGCATGGGCTGTGACTCAATCATCTCGGCCCCCCCATAACGAGATAGCCGACCACCCAAAGAATGAGTGTGAGTGCGACCGAGCCAATCAGCGTTGCCAGCGTCAACAATTCGCGTTCGGCCGGCTCGAAACCATGGATTGTGTCCCAGATCAAGTGGCGAATGCCACCAAGCATGTGGTGGAGCAAAGCCCATGTGTAGCCGAACAGCACCAACTGACCGATTAAGCTGCCCATAAACCACTCGACATTGGCGTAGGCGTTTGGTCCAGCCGCTGCAGCGAGCAACCACCAGGCGAGCAGCAACATTCCAAAATAAAGCGCGGCGCCGGTAATGCGATGCACGATCGACATCATCATTGTCAGCATCGGCTTGTAGATCTGCAGGTGAGGCGACAACGGGCGCACCCGTTGCATTCCTGTTGTCGTTCCTGCCTCAAGGTCGGCCATGGTCAGTCTCCAGAAACCTCGCCGCTTGATTGCCTCGATGCACGTGACCAAATCGAACTCGGCGGTCGGCTCGGTAATGCAGATCTCACGAGGTACTACCCAACGATGACGTCTCAACGTGGAGACGTGAAACGGCATTGCATGTTGGCAAGTCCGGCGGCCGCAAGAGACGGCTGTGCAAAGTTTCTACTTGATCGGGCACCACAACTCGCTACTTCATGATTTACGAAGCTTGAACCCGACAATTGCCCATTGCAATATGCTTTTTACGTAGCCTGCCTTCGCAAAATAAGAAGGAGGTCCCATGCGCTTCGATTTTACTGACCTCAACCTGTTCCGGCACGTTGTCGAGGCCGGAAGCATCACCCATGGCGCGGTGCGCTCCAATCTGGCGCTCGCGGCCGCCTCGACCCGTATCCGGAAGATGGAACTCGGATTCGGCACCGAACTGCTGGTGCGCGGCCGGCAAGGCGTGATCCCAACGCAGGCCGGCCGCACGCTGCTCCAACACGCTCGGGCCATCCTGGCCGAAAGCGAACGTCTACAGGAGGACTTGAGCCCTTATGCGCGTGGTCTTGCCGGTCAGGTGCGGGTGCTGTCCAACACCAATGCGCTTACCGAATTTCTACCCGAAACGCTGAGTTCGTTCTTGATGGCACATCCTGACATTAGTGTGGACTTGGAGGAGCGCTTGAGCGACGAGATCGTCGGTTTGATTGCGGAGGGCAATGCTGACATCGGTATCGTCGCTGGCACCGTAGATTATGGCGGCCTGAACACGTTCCCCTTCCGCAGCGATCGTTTCGTGCTTGTGGTGGCGAAAAATCATCCGCTCGCTAGCCGGTCGCGCATCGGTTTTTCCGAAGTACTCGACTACGACATGGTCGGACTTGACCGCGCCAGCGCAATTCAGCGCTTTCTCGCGGACAAGGCGAACCGCATCGGCCGCCCTCTACGTTTGCGGGTGCAACTGCGCAGTTTCGACGCCATCTGCCGGCTGGTTGAATGTAATGTCGGCGTCGGCATTGTTCCGGAAACTACCGTGCATCGCACCGAACGCACCATGGCAATTAGCGCTGTGCGCTTGACGGACTCATGGGCACTGCGCGAACTCACCATTTGCGTGCGCGATATTGACGTGCTGCCGGCTTATGCCCGGCAACTTGTCGATCATTTGCGAGCAAGTGCATAACATTCACCTCGGCAGCAGCACCCAGTAATCCAGATCGAGAATCACTGCCGGATCGTAGTCGTCTGCGTTTTTGAGGGGAAAGTCCGAGCAAGGACGATCCTTGGTCGCGATGGTCCTCACGCGTACCGCGCCGACATCGTCGCGCTCCGGCACCTCGGCGCTGGCAAGTACTTCTGACCAGGCAAACACCGTGCAGCCGGCGAATAGTGGCGCGACGTGGCGCCCACCATTAATTGCCGCCACGTGGAAGGCATTGCCAAGACCGTTGAACGATAACGCGCGCGCCAAGGAAATAGCGTGGCCGCCGTAAATTAGTCGGCGTCCGAAGCGGCTCTTACTTTCAGCGAACTGATTGAAATGGATTCGTGCGGTGTTCTGGTAAAGCCGCGTTGCAATCTGATGCTCGGCTTCTTCGACCGTAATTCCGTCTACATGATCGATTTTTTCACCAACCTTGTAGTCGCCGAAGCGGTACTGGCTTCCGGCCAGTACGTTGTCGTAGGCCGCTACATTGATTTTCGGACACGCGCCGCCGAGTTTCGCAGCCTCAACGGTCTTGGAAAGTTCGGGCACTTTTTCGCCCGGCGCGGGCGCCGCCTCGTCGCGCTTGCGCACCATCACCCAGCGCACGTAATCCAGCACCGTATCGCCGGCCTCGTCGAAGCCTCGGGATCGCACATAGACGATGCCAGTCTTTTTGTTGGAATTCTCTCTCAGCCCGATAACTTCTGAGGTTGCATTCAGCGTGGAGCCCGGAAAAACAGCCTTGAGAAATCGACAGTCAGCATAACCAAGATTAGCAACTGCGTTGAGAGAGATGTCCGGCACTGTCTTGCCGAATACGATATGGAACACGAGAACATCATCTAGCGGGGAGCGCGGGTAACCAATTTTCTGCGCGAAAACATCGGATGATTGCGCCGCAAAACGCGGCCCGAATAGTCCATTATACAGCGCGACGTCCCCAACTGTTACCGTACGCGGCGTGGCGTGGCGAATCTGCTGACCGAGCCGAAAATCCTCGAAAAAATTGCCCGAACTGGTTCTTGGGGCGGACTGCGCGTTCACAAACTCACTCCTTCATCCGATCGTCACCGACGCCGTCATTGTCACAAAACCGTGAACCGAACGCCAGCTTGCGGCAACGGAAACTGATGAGGACGTGTTCAGACGCTGTGATAGCGGAGAAGCGCAACGTCAATCTTCCGGAGGATACCCCGATGAAAAAGAGCATTCTGCTGTCGGCGCTGGTTGCGGCTGGTCTCGCTTTCGCCCCGTTGGCGCCAGCGGCCTTTGCCGACGACATGAAAAAAGACACCATGTCCAAAGACACCATGTCGAAAGACTCGATGAAGAAGGACTCGATGGCCCAGGACCCCATGTCCAAGGACTCGATGAAGAAGGACGATATGTCGAAGGACAATATGTCCAAAGACAACATGAAGAAGTAAGCTCAAAAAATGGCCGGGTTTGCGCATCCGCAGGCCCGGCCGCGTCGTAGCTATCTGGGAGCTGACAAGGGCAGGCAGCGATGACCGCTGACACCATGACCATGACGGGTACCGAAGCGACGATCCACCCGCGGTGGTTGCGCGTCTGTCATTGGATCAACGCGCTGGCAGTCCTGGTGATGATCGGTTCCGGCTGGCAGATCTACAACGCTTCGCCGCTGTTCGATTTCTTGACTTTCCCGCGCCAGATCGCACTCGGCAATTGGCTCGCGGGCGCGCTACTCTGGCATTTCGCCGCCATGTGGCTGCTGGTGATCAACGGTATCGTTTATGTCACGCTTGGTATTGCGACTGGTCGTTTTCGCCGCAAGCTTCTACCAATTCGCCCGGCCGAAGTCATCGCCGACGTCAAAGCGGCCCTAACCTTCAAGCTCGCGCATGACGACCTCACGCACTATAACGCGGCACAAAAGCTGCTTTATGCCAGCGTTATCGCTGCCGGTATCGTGATCGTGTTTTCGGGCCTATCGATCTGGAAGCCGGTTCAGTTCCAGGAGTTAACCGCGCTGTTCGGCGGCTACGATACCGCGCGCTACGTGCATTTCTTTGCCATGGCCGCGATCTTCGGATTTCTCATTGTGCATGTTGTGCTCGCGCTGATCGTGCCGAAAAGCCTGCGCGCCATGGTCACCGGACGTTAGGAGAACCGTCATGCGCCAACGCAAGATTCCCGGTGTCGATCCAGGACTGCTGATAAAGGACGCGACCAAACTGATGCCTGATGCCAGCCGACGCGCCTTCCTGCGCGGAGCGACGAGCCTTGGTGCGCTCACCCTTTTGACCGGTTGCGACATTATCGACGGCGATGCCGCCGAAGGCGTGTTGCGCAAAATTTCCGAATTCAACGACGCCGCCCAGGCTGCGCTGTTCAACCGTACCAAGCTTGCGCCGACTTATTCTGAAAGCGCCATCACCAAGCCATTCCCGTTCAATGCCTATTACGACGAGGATGAGGCTCCGACTGTCGATGGCAAAACCTACAAGCTGGAAGTTGCTGGGCTGGTTGAAAACAAAAGGCCATGGACGCTCGACGAATTGCACGCACTCCCCGAAGTCTCGCAGATTACCCGGCATATTTGCGTCGAAGGCTGGAGCGCAATCGGCTCCTGGCAAGGCGCACCATTGTCGGAATTTCTAAAGCGCATCGGTGCCGATACTCGCGCAAAATACGTCTGGTTCAAATGCGCGGAAGGCTACAGCAATACCATCGACATGCCGACCGCGCTGCATCCGCAGACACAGATGACATTCAAGTTCGCCAACCAATTTCTGCCGCGCGCTTACGGTTTCCCAATGAAGATTAGGATTCCCACCAAACTGGGATTTAAGAATCCGAAATACGTCGTGGCTATGGAAGTCACAAATACCGATAAGGGCGGCTATTGGGAGGACAAGGGCTACAACTGGTTCAGCGGGCTGTGAGCGATCTCAGCTAAACGCTATTCGTTGGCGCTAAGCGCGGCGCGAAGCAGCGCAATCATGTTGGCGCATGTGGGCAAGTGCGGCTCCTCGGTATCGAGGATCTGTAAGAAACCTTGCTTTTTCAGCATCCGCGCAGCAGCGCTCGTTACGGCTTCGGTGCCGGCTGCATCGCAGACGATATCGGTTAGCCGTTCGAATGCATGCAACCGGCCCAAAAGGTAGTCGTTCTCGCGATAGGCGCGCGACAAAAACGCGGCAAATTGGTTGAAAGCGGTGCCCTTCACGGGAAATGCACCCAAACGCTCGATTTCACGGGCATCTGGGGCGCTGATGCGATCAACACGTATTTCGTTGAACTCGCCGGCCTCCCGCCAGGGCAGGACCGGAAACGTCAGAATGTCCCAGAATGAAAAGCCGAGATAGTTCACCAATACCTCCTCGAGACCGCGGCGTGGCCATCCCTCGGTCTTGGCGAGTAGCAGATCGACATCGCGCGTGGCGGAATCGAGATCGACGACTGAGCCAAGACAATCGATAAGGCGATCGAGCTGCATGCGATGCTGGGCGGCGAATGATCGTGCGTAAGACCTGATCTCCCTGACCTCGGTTGGAGACGGCGCCACCCTAAAAATATCCTCGACCAGGCCGCGCGCCGCCGCATCGCCCATCGCAGTTGCTACCCTTCCGTCAAGCGCCTCGAAGCGCTCGTAGAACTGGCGCTTGAGGCGATCGACCGCTGGGCCATCGAGACCTTCAAGTGCTGGCGAACCGAGCATCTGATAAAGACGGTTCTGACCTTCGATCAGGAAGCGCAGCCGGCGCTTTCGATAGTCGACGTCGAAGGCGAGCAGAAAAGTCAGCCATTTTGGGCTAACGCCGGAAGACGCGACGGCCTCGGTCTGAAGCGATCGGCCGTCTGTCGACTCGTAGGTCACGCCGGCCTCAATTGCCCAGGCGTCGATGATCTCTGCGATTGCGCGTCCGAATGGCGAATCTGGTCGGACCCCACGGATGTCAATGATCAAGCGGCTGACAAAATCGTAAACCGATGCGAGCTTCAACCGGACGTAGGCTTCATAGGCAAAGCCTGCGTCACTAGCGGCCTTGATGTTGGCTTGTTCGCGCCAATGACGGATCCGGTCCTGGGTGATCGGTTCGTCATCGGTGGCACTCATAACCTCGGTCACCAATCGGCTGATATGCGGGCGTGCACTCTCGATAATAGCTCTGAGGCGGCGCGCTCGTTCATTGAAACGGACGATCCAACTCAGTTCCTCGGTTATCGGTTCAGCCAACGGAATGTCCGAGAGCGCGCCTTTCAGTGTCGGGAAAAACCCCGGCATGCCACGGTGTGACGGTGAGCCGGCAGGCGCTGGATTTGGATCGATATAGACCACGCGGCGATCCACCTCGCGATAGGCAGGCCGACCTCGAATCGCTGTTATCGCCTCTCGGAAGGGCCGGCTGTTCAGCACACTGCCGTCGATGAACGGAACGGACGCGACATCTACGTTCATCTGCTCATAGCGCTCGAAATTCTTTGTGATGAATTCTGAGCGGGTCGGCCAGGCAACTGCGCGCGCCCGGACAAGCTGGTCGATTTCCAGGACCTGCGCCGGCGGAAAGGCTCCGGGGATCGAGGACGTTGCACGCGCTGCAAAAGCCAGCGCCGGCGCATTCGCCAGATCGAAGTCACTTTCGACCACGCCGCTCGCGCGGCGACGATAACGGAAATGCAATACGTGACGGTGCTCGTGCTCATGGATAATAGGCGGGTCGTGAATTTGCATAAGCTGTTGGCGGCCGTAGAAATCCGTCACGGTCACGAATAGATCGAGTTGCTGCCCTGAAGGCAGTAAAGACGATCCGCGCTCGCGCGGCGCTCCCATGGCGACCACGGCGTTGTACATCAATTCTGCCATCTTCATTCCACTGAGCGGCGGCTTGAACCAGCGGGATCGCATGAAGAGCGAAAGCTTTGAACGCACCTCCGGGTCGGTGACGAGCGTTACACCTGCGGCGCCGGCCGCCCAGAACAATGGCAGAAGAAACCACTTGCTCCAGCCGCGCGCTCTTGCCTCTGGCGCCAACAGCTTGGTGACATCGGCATTGTCGAGCCAGAGGTCGCGCAAGCGTCCCATCGGCAGATCGTGGCTCAGTGCCCGCGCCAGCATGGTGCTGTTGATTCCGCCGGCGGAAGCCCCTGCGACGAT
>DASWAK010000201.1:0-2030 GCA_036391175.1 Pseudolabrys sp. | reverse complement strand
TTCGACCAGATGCCGAGGCCAAGCCAAAGCGCAAAGATCGGCGCAAGCACGACGCGCGGCAGCGCATTGACCATCTTGACGTAAGGATCGAACACCGACGCCGTTCGCGGCTGTCGCGCAAACCAGAAGCCGACGAGGACGCCACCGATGGAACCGAGCACGAAGGCCAGGACCGACTCAATCAGCGTCACCCAGAGATGCTTCCAGATCACGCCCGAGGCGAACCAGGCAACGATCTGCTCCGCCACATCAACCGGATTGGAAAAGAAGAATGGCGGCAGCAGGAGTTTGCCCAAGATTGGGTAAGTGGTGAGTGCATACCAGAGCGCAACGCCCACCACCGCCACCAATACTTGCAACAGGAGAAGATTCAAACGCGACATGGCGATCAAACTCCTCGTCGCTGCATGTGCGCGAACGCCTTAGAGCGGATTCTTGAACAGCCCGACCATGCCGGCCGCGCCTTTGACGTGGCCGTTGAGCTTCTCGAGCAGCTCGAGCCGCGTCAGACCCGGCGGTAGCGCCTTGGGATCGAGGTCGGTAGCGACCAGCACGAAGGTGTAGTGATGTGGCGTCGTCCCCGGCGGCGTGCACGGGCCAACATAGACGTTCTGCTTCGCGGTGCCGATGCCGCCGACGAACTTATCAGACGGCTTGCTGGTCTCACCCTCGGCGAAGGAGGTCACCGACGCGGGAATGCCGTAAGCGTGCCAGTGATCAGAGCCCAGCCCATTGCGGCCCTCCGGATCGGTCATGATAATCGCATAACTGACGGTGCCGGCCGGCGGGTTCGCCCAGGAGAACTGAGGCGATATGTTCTCGCCAACACAGTTCGGGTTGGCTTTGTTGTTGCCTGCGGCCTTCTTCGGAAGCATCGCACCATCCTTGAACGACGACGAAGTCAGCGAGAAGGGCTCGGCAGACGCGGTACCGGCCAGTAGCAGAACGCTGGCCGCGGCGAGCGCGTAGCGTATTCCAGACATTGCATTCCTCCCTTAAGTTTTCTGGGTAGCCATCGTCACCAACAAGACTAGCTCAATAAAATTCCGTCCGCATCAGGCTCCTTCGGTCTGCGCATAGCCCTTGACCACCTCGGTTTTCAACTTGTGCCAAATTTCGCGATGCAATTCGTGGAAAGTTTGGTCGAGCTTCACCTCCGATATATCGCGCGGACGCGTCAGTGGAACTCGCCAATCTCCAATAATACGTGCCGCCGGTCCCGCGGACATGATCACGACCCGATCGGACAACGCGATAGCCTCTTCCAGATCGTGAGTAACGAACAGCACCGCCTTGCGATCTGTGCTCCAGAGATCAAGCAATAAGTTTCCCATGATCTGACGCGTCTGCGCGTCGAGCGGACCGAAAGGTTCGTCCATTAGTAGGATCTTTGGGTCACGGATCAACACCTGTGCAAGACCCACGCGCTTTCGCTGACCACCGGACAGCATGTGCGGATAGCGGTCGCCGAACGCGCTGAGGCCCACACGCGTGAGCCATGCGCGCGCGCGCATGCGCGCTTCGCCCACAGGCGTACCCGCAGTCTCCAGGCCTATCGCGACATTCTCTAAAGCGGTCTTCCAAGGGAATAGTGCATCGGCCTGGAACAAATATCCGGCCTGGCGATTGAGCGCGGCGGCAAGCGGACTGCCGAAAATTTTGACACCGCCGCCGGCCGGTGTGAGCAATCCGGCGGTGACATTCAGCAAGGTTGACTTGCCGCAGCCGGTCGGCCCGACGATGGCGACAAATTCACCGTCTGCAATATGAAGCGTTACATGTTCAATCGCAGTATAGACACCGCCGGCCAAGCGGAACGCGACTACTACGTCGTCGAGTGCGACTGCTGCGCTCAACGCGCGCGCATTCCGGAAATCGGCCGCAGCCACGGCGGTATCGTCCGCCATGCGTCCCCTCCCGTTTTTATTTCTTGGATGGCAAACTATCCGGCCGGCCGGGGCTTGCAAAGCCCGCCAGCTCAAAGGCCCTTGATCAGACCTGCCTCGATCAGCAGGCGATTAAACCGCCGC
>DASWAK010000200.1:0-19202 GCA_036391175.1 Pseudolabrys sp. | reverse complement strand
CGAGCGCAGCCAGGAAGGCGCCAAGGGCGAAGATGAACATGGAAATGCGATTGGTATCGATGCCGACGCCCCGCGCCATCTGCGCGTCGTCAACGGTTGCGCGTACTGCGGCGCCCATGCGGGTCTTTTCCATCGCAAGCCACAGCGCAATGCCGATCGCAACCGCCATGACGATCATGAAAACTCGGTACAGGGGCAAGTAGGTACCGCCGACGACGATGCTCTGCGTCAGCTGGCTTGGCGGATTAATATCCATGTTGTTGCCGCCCCAGATGTCGAGCGCGCCTTGCTGGAATAAGAAGGCAAAGCCGACAGTGAGCAGCACCTGCCGAAGGATATCGGTTTCGATCGGTATGATCGAAACGCGGTTCAGCACGAAAAAAAAGCCTGTGGTCACCAATGCGGTAACTGCGATGAACGGAGCCCAGCCTGCGCTAATAAACTGGCCTCGGGTGGCAGCCAATGCGGCCAGGATCCCCAATCCGAGCCCGATCACGGCGTTGCGGATGAATTCGAAACCTTCGGACCGCAGAAACAGGCGCTCCATCACCAAACCGATAAGTGCAACGGCCAGCGCGGCAAGAGGGAGTGACAGCGCCCATGATCCGGTTGCAGCGATAACCGAAAGCGCGATGTAGCCACCCCACAGAAAATACGCGCCATGCGACAGGTTGACGATGCGCATGACGCCGAAGATGAGAGACAGACCGCTGCCCACGAGAAACAACAACGCGCCGTAGGACACGCCATTGAACGCCTGGACCACCCAGAATTGTAAATTCATTTCCCCCTTATCCTTCTGTTAAGTCGAAGGTTGCGCGAAGCTTACCTTAGGTTCGATCAGAATGGATACCCTAAATGCCCGCAGGCTCTATTTGGTAGGTTCGCAGGCGCTGCCGCATTACAGTCATCTTGCCCGCTTTTTCGGCGGAATAATCGGCAACAGGAGGTAAGGCGTCTTGCCGCGACCAAAATGCAGGCTGGTGGTGCCATTAAAAATGGCGGGAGGACGGTCACGCGGATCGTCATGCAAGAACGGGCCGCAGCCCTTCAATTCATTTTTGAAATTCGACAGCTTGCCGCCGCTCGCCCCTCCATATTCGTAATCCTTGCCGCGGATTGACAGGGCCACGCGATAGCCGGCAGGAACCACAATTGACGTCGGCCAGATCTCGATGTCGAGTTCCACCGGCTGGCCTTTCTTCAGCGGCCGCTTTTCATCGTGTGTGTGATAGGGGCGATAGGGCTTCGACAACTTCTTGTCGAGCTTGCGATGAGAGGCGCGCAGCCATCCCTGCGCGATGGGTGTGTGCGGATCGATAGCGCCCTGGAACACGATTTCCTTCAGATCGCCGGTAAACACGCGCAGCACGATGAAGAAATCAGCGTCAGCAGTTGATGAAGAGGCAAACACCTTCAGCGCCGACGGGCCCGTAATCTCGGTCTCCTTCGCGAGCGGTGGTGTGAGGAAAGTAAGGCCATCGCCCATGGCCGCGAATTTGAGTTGCGCGGAGCCGGATGGTTTCTTGGTCGTCAGCATCATTGCCGAAGGATCAAGGTAGAACTTGGTCCATCTGGTGCGTTTGAGCGGCCACCCGTTCTCGGCGCGCGGGACGAACTTGTCGATGTGGCGCACCTGCAGCAAAACCTTGGGTTGTTTTGCCCAGCCACTTTTTTTACCGTGTAAGAAATAATCGAAGAAACGCAGCTGCTGCTCGCGGCCGTAATCGGTATAGAAATGCGTCCAGTGCTCGATGCCGTGCGCCTCAAGCCATTTATGCTTGGCCGCGGCGCGTCCGAAGCCCTCAAAATTGCCGCGTGGATGCAGGCCCTGGCCCCCCCAATTCGCGGCGGAAAACAATGGCGTGATGACCTTGTCCCATTTCGGCGATCGCGCCTTATGGTAGTCGTCGTCCATCGGATGGGATGCGATCTCGGCGCCAAAGTTGGCGCGATTCCCGGCGAGCTCCGCTTCCGATAAAGTTTCCGGGCCGCACACCAGTTCGCCATGAACGCGGCTGCGTTTGCCGCGCTCGCCGGCGCCGTATTGCACCGTCTTCACCTGCATGTCGTACCAGTTCTCCCAGAAGGTCGAGAGGATGCCGCCATGATGTGTCATGTCGCGGTACCAGTCGGCGGCGCCTTCCCAGATGCACATGGCAGCAAGATGAGGCGGCTGCAGTGAGGCGACGTGCCACTGATTGATGCCGTAATAGGAAATGCCGTTGAGGCCGACCTTGCCATTCGACCAGGGCTGCACGCCCGCCCATTCGATGCAATCGTAGAAGTCTTTAGTCTCGCGCGGCGAGAAGTGGTCGATGAAACCCGACGAGCAGCCGGCGCCACGCGAATCCACGCGCACGCAGGCGTAATCATGCGGCACCCATTTCTCGGGGTCGACCACTTCCCAGCTCTGGTAGAGGTTGCTTGATCCGGCGGTGACGTCCGGGTGCTTTTCCACCATGCGCTGCCACGCGCTTGGATAGCCGTCCTGGAAGGCGAGATTCTTGGCGTAAGGTCCGTAGCTGAGGATGACCGGATATTTTCCGTCTTTCACCGGGCGAAAGACGTCGGCGCGAAGCACCAGTCCGTCGTCCATGGTGATCGGCACATCCCAATCAATCCGCATGCCATCGCGGATTTCCGTCCGCTGCTGCAACGACGCCATCACGCCCTCCGACTGATCACTCTTTTTTATTCGGGGGGAAGGCTACAGAAGGGGAAGCAGGACGCAAGAGCGAAGAAGGGGCGATCAATTCTCTACTCGTCTCCGCGGCATATGCACGTGCGCAGCTGCTAACGTCTGCGCCGCTTCAGCTTCGCCATTTTCTCCAATACGGCGCAGACTGCGGCGGTGTCGCGGCGGCCGAGCCCGCTCTTCATCGCCTTGAGATAAATACCTTTGGTAGCGTTGAATATTGGCGTCGGCACGCGGATCTTGCGCGCGTAGTCGCCGATCACTTGCATATCTTTATCCCACACTGAAATCTTCATGGTGACATCGTCGTAGCGGCCCTTCGCCATCATCGGTGCCCGCAATTCGAAAACGCGGGAATTGCCGACGCCGGCCTGGACTAGATCGACAATCATCCGCGGATCGAGGCCAGCTTTCATGCCAAGTACCATCGCTTCTGCAGCGGCGACATTGTTGATGGCGACCAGGAGGTTGGCGACATATTTCATGCGGCTTCCGTTACCGAACGCGCCAACATTGAAGACGTGACGGCCGAAGGCCGTGAGCACCGGCCGTAGCCTCGCAATAGTCCTCGCGTCGCCGCTGGCGTAAAATACCAGATCGCGGTTCTTTGCCTGCGACCCCGTGCCGCTGACAGGGCAGTCGATCATCACATGGCCGGCCTTGTGCAATACACGGGCGGCTTTCTCCTTGTCGGAAATTGAGAAAGTGCTCATCTCCACCACCACCTTGCGCTTCAGGTTGGCGGCAGCAATTTTTCGCACGGTGTCGGCGAGCGCCTGTGGTTTGGGCAGGCTGGTGAGAATGTTTGGTACTGCGGCTGCCACTTCGGCGGCACTCCGCGCGATCTCGATGCCCGCACGCTTGGCCTCACGCCGCCGCGCTGGATTTGTGTCGTAACCAACCACACGCCATCCGGCCCTCACCAGGTTCTTGCCGAACGCACCGCCCATAATCCCAAGGCCGATCACGCCGACCGTGCCTTTGGTCCTTCTCACTGCCATTCACCGTCTCCCCGATGCGCAATTGCATCAACGTTGCCCGTCCCGTCTTATGCGCTGGGTGTGGGGCTGTCGAGTCACGCAAGCACGCGAGGCCGCTTTCAAGCGGCGCCCTGATCGCCTATCGTCGGCGGCGAAAGCACCAAGGGAGGACGTATGCGAATTGGAGTTGCAGGTCTCGGAGTTATGGGTGCCGCAGTTGCCGCCCGACTCATGGAAGTCGGTCACGAAGTGACGGTGTGGAATCGCACGCCCGAAAAGACCAAGCTGTTGGCAGATGCCGGCGCCAAGGTCGCGGCGACTCCGGCGGATCTGGCGAGTGCGGTCGAAGCCACCATCACGATGCTCACCGACGGCGCGGCGATCGATGCCGTGTACAACGGGCCGAATGGTCTTTTGTCGGGTGATGTAAAGGGCAAGCTGCTCATCGAGATGAGCACGGTGTCACCGAAGGTGCCGCTTGCGCTTGCGCTCAAGGTGCGCGCAAAGGGCGCAGCGTTGGTTGAATGTCCGGTCGGCGGTTCGACCGCGCCGGCGCGCCAGGGAAAACTGCTGGGCCTGATGGGTGCGGAGACCGCGGACGCCGATCGCGCCAAGCCGATCCTCAATCAGCTATGTCGGCGGCTCGAGCACTGCGGGCCAATCGGCACTGGCGCATCGATGAAACTCGCGATCAACCTGCCGCTGATGGTTGCCTGGCAAGCCTACGGAGAGGCTTTCGCTATCGCGCGCGCTGCTGGCTGGGAGCCGAAGCGTCTGCTCGATCTGTTTGTCGACACCAATGGCGCAAATCCGGCAATGAAGAACCGCGCTGAGATGATTGTCACTATGTTCGAAGGCCGCGATCCAGGGCCGACCACGTTCAGCATTGCCAATGGCGTAAAGGACTTGCGCAACATGATTGAAACTGGCGAGTCGAGAGGTGCCGACATGCTCGTCACGAAGGCGACACTCGCGGCTTTCGAGGACGCGACCAAGCACGGCTTCGGTGGCGGCGACGGTTCGCGCATGTCGGTCTATTGGGCCACCCGGAAAAAACAGTAAGGAGTACCCATGTCTGTGACGTTGGCTCAGGCCTCGAGCATCGTCGATGCTACGTTGAAGAAAGCGCGCGAACTCAAACAAATGCCGCAGACCGTGGTGGTGCTTGATACAGGCGGCCACCTCGTCTGCGCCAAGCGTGAGGATGGTTCCGGTATCATCCGATTTGAGGTTGCGGTCGGCAAAGCCTACGGCGCGCTCGGAATGGGTTGGGGCTCGCGCACCATGATGGAACGCGCCGCACAGAACCCGAACTTTCTGACCGCCATAGTGGCCGCGAGCGGCGGGCGAATGGTACCCAATCCGGGTGGCGTGTTGATCCGCGGCGCCGACAACCGCGTCCTCGGCGCGGTCGGGATTTCCGGCGACACTGGCGACAATGATGAAATCATCGCGGTTGCCGGCATCGAGGCAGCCGGACTCAAAGCCGATCCGGGCGGCGCCAAGAAATAATTCGCCGATACGTGAATCGGCAGACAGGGAGGCAATCGTGAAGCTTTTTTCATTCTGGCGCTCGCTGGCGACCTACCGCGTGCGCATCGCGCTCAATCTGAAGAAGCTGACCCCCGAGGTGATTGAAGTCAATTTGCTAAAGGGCCACCAGCGTGATCCGAAGTTTCGCGCGGTCAATCCGATGATGGCGATTCCGGCGCTGGTCGATGGCGATGGCCCCGCGCTATTCGAGTCGCTGGCCATCATCGAATATCTCGACGAGACGCACCCTAATCCTCCACTGATGCCGAAGGGGGCGAAGGCTCGCGCGCGCGTCCGTGGACTATCGCAAATCGTTGCCTGCGACTCGCATCCGCTAAGCGTGCCGCGCGTGCGCGAATATCTCGCGCATGAATTCAAAGTTGACGAAGCGGGCGTCATGAAATGGGCTCAGCACTGGCACCAGGCGGCGCTGGGCGCGCTCGAGGAGCATCTTTCGACCGAAAAGGAAACGGGCACTTATTGTCAGGGCGAGCAGATTACGATCGCGGACATCTGTGTCGCCAGTCAGGTCGCGGGCGCAAATTTCTTCAAGGTCGACCTAGCTCCATATCCGACCGTCGCCCGCATCGCTTCGACCTGCATGAAGAACGATGCCTTTGCGCGCGCCCATCCGCTTAAGCAGCCCGGCGCGCCGGCCGCAGCCTAGTCGGCTTGCATGATCAATACGGCGATCGTTGGCCTCGGCTGGTGGGGCAAAACACTGGTGAAGGCGGCGCGTGATTTCGGCGCGCCGCTGCGCTTCGTGCGCGGCGTCACGCTCGAGCCGGACACGGTGCGCGACTTCTCAGCCGAGCACCAAATTGCGATCGGCACATCGTTCGAAGATGTGCTGGCGGACAAGTCAGTTCAGGCGGTGGTGCTCGCGACCCCACACACGAAGCATCGTGCGCAGGTGGAAGCGATCGCGGCGGCCGGCAAACACATTTACTGCGAGAAACCATTCGCGCTTACGAAGGCCGATGCGCAGGCCGCGCTTAATGCCTGCGAACGCGCCGGTATTGTGATTGCGGTCGGGCACCATTTCAGGCTGATGCCGTCGATGCGGGTGCTGGCGGAGCTGAAGGACGCTGGCGTGTTCGGGACGATCATGCACGCCGAAGGCAACTACAGCCATGACTGGCTTGCGAGCTACCCGGCAGATAGCTGGAGGCTGCGCGCGGAGGAAAGCCGGGCCGGCGGCATGACCGGCATGGGCATCCACGTCCTCGATTGCTTCCGCGATCTCGTCGGTCCCATGAAACGCATCAGCGCTTTGTCGAAAGCACGTGCCCTCAAGCTCGCGACCGGCGATACCACGTCGGCGCTTGTTGAATTTGAGAATGGCGCGACCGGCACGCTCGCCACAACCATGAAGACCCCGTTTGACTGGCGCATCGCGATCTATGGCGAGAATTGCCACGCCGAGAGCGTCAGCGAGACGCGCGCGATTGTGCGTTACGCCGGCAAAGAGCCTGAGGTGATCGATCGGCCGCCCGACAATCACCTCGGCCGCAATCTCGATTATTTCGCAAAGGCCGTGCTCGGACAGGGAGCATTCCCAATTCCGCCGGCTGGCATTTTACAAACGGCCGCTGCGCTTGAGGCAGTCTTCAAGTCAGTTGATGCGAACGGAGCCTGGATGACGGTTTGATCATCACGGGAGCTTTATGTCGGCGGCCTTTATCACATTGCCCCACCGGTCGACCTCCTCGCGCATGTATTTGGACGTCCTCTCGACCGAGCCGCCGAAAATCTCCGCGGATAGTTTCTTCAAGTGGTCCTGTACTTCGGGTTGGCGCAAGGCTTCGTTCACATCTGTATTAACCTTCTCGATAATGCTCTTGGGAGTATTCGGCGGTGCCACGATGCCGTACCAGGCGACCGCTTCAAATCCGGGTAGCGTTTCAGCGATCGTGGGCACGTTTGGCAGGGTCGGGAGGCGGTTGGCAGAGGCAACCGCAAGCAACCTAAGCTTGCCGGCTTCGACCAGCGGGAGGGAGACGCCGAGATTATCGAACATCAAATCGACTTCGCCGGCGAGCAGCCCCTGCAGCGCAGGTGCCGACCCGCGATAGGGAACGTTTCGCAGCGTCACCTTTGCCATCAATTGGAAAAGCTCGGACGTAAGATGGGAGGTCGTGCCGTTGCCTTGCGTGGCGCTTATGACCTTGCCGGGATTCTTGCGCAGGTCATCGATCAACTCTGCCAGGCTTGATGCCTTGACGTTGTTCGGATTGACGAGCAGTGCGTTTGGCACCTGGGCCATCACGATAATCGGCTCAAACTTGGTCGGGTCAAAACCGAGCTTCGGATAAAGATTTTGATTTATCACGAGCGGCGGTGGCGGCGCTGAGAGCAATGTGTAACCGTCAGGAGCTGAACGATAAACCAGTTCGGCGCCGATGTTTCCGGCGGCACCGCTGCGGTTCTCGATGACGACTGTCTGGCCCCATTTGCGTGATAGCCAATCTCCGATAATTCTCGGAACGGCATCTGCCGTTCCCCCGGCGGGGAACGGTACGACAATCTTTACAGTGTGGTCGGGATAATCTTCCGCACGCGTCGAACGGTTAAAGGATGCGGATACAACAAAGAATAGAGCTAACACCGTCGCATATCGCCCGATGAAAAATGCAGGTTGCGTGAACAGGTCGCGCATTCCAAATCCTCTCGGATATCGCCGTGTTTTTGTAATGGCGAGACGGCTTCGGTCTATGTGAGGATACCATCGCATCCGGTCTTCTTCAGCCCGTTGATTGCAAGGAGTCAGTGATGGCGGAGTCGCGGCCCGACGTTGTGGTCATTGGAGGCGGAATCGGCGGATTGTTCGCTGCGAACGCACTGATCGCGCAGGATCTGCGGGTCTCGGTATTTGAACAGGCCCCCGCTCTCGGGGAGGTCGGGGCCGGCGTGTTCCTAACGCCGAACAGCGTGCGCCAGTTGGAGAGGGTGGGGCTTGGACAGGCAGTGGAGAAGCGCGGAGCCAGGGTTGGCTCCGGTTCCCGTTACTTTCGCCAAGATGGGACCGTTATCGCACCGGTTCAGGTGACGGACTCCTCGGGATGGAACGCAACCTTCGGCATGCATCGCGCGGACCTCATTGAGATCCTGGCCAGTGCTTTGCCCGCCGACGTTGTGCACGTCGGGCACCGGTGCATCGCGCTCGCGCAGGACGCTGAGACGGCCCGGCTATCATTTGAAAACGGAACAGTCATTGAAAGCGATCTCGTCATCGCTGCAGATGGCATCCACTCCACACTGCGGCCGTATGTATTTCCTCCATCGCGTCCGGTCTTCTCCGGATCTGTCGCCTACCGAGGCGTGCTGGCGCATGAAAGCGTTCAAGATTGGGCGGCCGACGCTTGGATGATGTGGCTTGGGAAAGGCAAGCACTTCCTGACCTTTCCCATGCGGGCCGGGACGCTGATCAATTTCGTGGGATTCGTGCCGGCGGACGATGAAATGAAGGAGTCCTGGTCGGCTCCCGGCGACCCCGATGCGCTTCGCCGAGAATTTTCAGGCTGGGACTCACGCATCGAGTCGCTGTTGCAGAAAGTTCAAGCAACGTTCCGATCGGCTTTATATGACCGCGAGCCACTGCCGACCTGGACGCGGGGAAGACTAACCCTTCTCGGCGATGCCGCGCACCCGATGCTTCCGCATCTCGGGCAGGGCGCCAACCAGTCGATCGAGGATGGAATGGCGCTTGCGACGATTCTGGCGCGCGCAGATGGGGCGACCGCTCCGGAGGCGCTCCTTGCTTATGAGCGCCTCCGCCGTGAGCGGGTGGCACAGGTCCAGCGCGGTGCGCGCGAGAACGGCCTGCGATACGATTCAGCCTACTCGGACCTTGGCGTCCGCGACGCCGAGATCGCCGCTCATGCGGCGTTTCGGAAGCGGCTGTACGACCACGACGTCGTCCCCGAAGCGCAAGCCGCGGCGACAGCGCTCATATAGTTGCCTTGCGCGGGTACACCCTTGGATGACAGTTTTGATCAGGCGCGCAATCTGCGATTGGGCTGCGCGGTAGCCGCATCCCACACGTCATGAATATGCGCGACTTCCGCTTCGAAGCGTTGCAGGAACAGACGCGCTTGGGTGGAGAGCGTGCGCCGTGTCGGCTGGACTACCACAAATTCGGCATGCAGTTCCGGTTCGGCGATCGGATTGACAATCAGTTCACCGCGGCCGATGTCGTTGACCGAGATGACGCTCGGAAGGATGGTCACCCAATCGGAGCGCGTGATGAATTCGAGTGTGGCAATCATCGCATCCATCTCCAACATCGCGGCGATTTCGACGCCGTGTGCCTGGAAATAAGTTTCGAGATTGCGACGGCGGATATTGTCGGGGCCTGGAACAACGATCTTGAGAGGCCGGCATTCCGCGAGTCGCAGAGGCGCCAATGGCGTGAATCCCGCGCGCGGGCCGGAGATCATCATTTCACGATCGCGGACCAGCATGCGCGACTTTAATCCGATAGTGCCTTCGAAGGCCGGCACCACCGCGAAGTCGAGCACGTCATCGAGCACCATTTCGGTTAGCAGCGCGCTGTAGCCTTCGACGATGTGCAGCCGCACTTCCGGGCAGCGAGGCACGAAGTCGTCAAGCACAGGCGCCAGCACCGCGCGCGTGAATGTCGGCATCAGCCCGATGCGCAGTTCGCCACTGACTTCACCAGCAAGCGAGCGCGCTTCCTCCGCCGCGTGCTCAAGCGTTCCGACCGCCTCCACGCAGCGCTTGTAGTAGCGCATGCCAGCCGGTGTTGGGGTGACCCCGCCAGTCGTGCGCTCGAACAGCTTGACCTTGAGGGTGCGTTCGACCGCCGCCACGTGCTGGGAGATGCCGGATTGGGTGGCGTTTTCCCGCTGTGCCGCACGTGTAAATGAACCTTCTTCACAAACCGCGATGACGGCGCGGATTTGCCGCAGCGGGATATTCGCCATGAGTGCCCCAAAAAAACGTGACATTAGAAAATCTAATGAGCGAGCGCAGAATATATTATTTCTTCTTTGCATGCCACCGGGCTTAGGATTTTCCCCAATCAGCAACGAGCGCGTCAACGCGCAGGTCGGGAGGGACGGCTCATGGGAGCAAATTTCGGCATTACAGGTCTCGATTGGCAGCAGCGGGTCAATTGGGAGCGGCTGCGCGAATACCGTATCGAGCGTGCGCGCGTGATGATGAAAAAGCATGGGCTCGGCGCCATGCTCTGCATGTACGACGAAAACGTCCGCTACATCACCGGCACCCTGACGCCGGGCTGGAATCGGCTCAAGCCAGGCCTGCGCTACGCCATGCTGTGCGGCGACGGGCGGCCGATACTGTTCGAGCAAGGCGACATCGGCTTCCAGATCGAGCGGCATTCGCCGTGGATCCCGAAGGAAAACGTTCGTCACTCTTTCGCCTGGATTAAAGGCGCGGCGGGTCCTGCCTCCACCCAGCAGGTGACGAAGTTCACCAAGGCGGTAATTCAGGCGATGAAGGACAATGGCGTCGCCGGCCAGAAGCTTGGTGTCGATTTCATCGACATCAACATGATCAACATCTTCAAAGAGCACAACATCAACTGGACCGACGGCATGACGCCTATGATGGAGGCGCGAGCTGTGAAGAGTCCGGACGAGCAGGAATGCTTCCGCATCGTCGGCGCGATCGGCGATGCCACTCACTGGGAGTGCATGAAATTTCTGCGCCCCGGCATCACTGAAAATCAGGTGACGGCACACCTGATGGAATATCTCTACAACATCCCAGGCATGGAAGACGTCGAAGACGTGATCGTGTCGTCTGGTCCCAACACTTGGCCGAACTGGCGCAACTTCTCCGACCGCATCATTCAGCCTGGCGATATCGTGTTTATGGATTTGGCCGCGCTCACATGGAATGGCTACAAGTCCTGCTATTACCGGACCTATTGTGTCGGCAAGGAGCCGACCAAAGAGCAGAAAGACACTTACGCCACCGCGCTTGAGTGGCTTTACGACTCAATTGGAGCGGTGAAGGTCGGTGCCACTACGCGCGACATCGCGCTGAAGTGGCCATCGGCGATGGAGACATGGGGGTACGAGGACGAAGATCAGGCCGCCGCCAATCTGTGGGGCCACGGTCTCGGTCTTGCACAATACGACCCGCCGGTGATCTCGCGCATCTGGTCGCTCGACCATCCGGTCGATATTCAGGAAGGCATGACGTTCGCACTAGAGACGCAGCACGGAAAACGTTTCCGTTACGGCGTGCGCATCGAGGAAATGCTGATCGTTAAAAAGAACGAGATCGAGATCGTTTCGAACTTCCCTGTGAAGCAAATCACAGTTGTCGATCCGCTGCCCGGTTATGGGGATCATGTGAAGTGACTTCGTCTCCCGGGCGCAGCGCAGCACGAAGTGGTGAGCTGCAAACCCGGGACCGCCATAAATCGGAACGGTCCCAGATGAGCGGTGCACCGCTAGCGCGCTGCACCACATCCGGGACACGGGTAAAACGATGACCGCATTCATTCTTCAACTCGACGATCCTTTTGCGTTCGACCCCGAGCGGGTAGGGCCTAAGGCAGCCAATCTCGCAGGCTTGATGCAGGCCGACCTGCCGACGCCCGGCGGCTTCGCGCTTACGGCGGACGCCTATCGGCATCAACTGCGCCATCTCGGTATCGAGGACTTGCTGCGGCAGTACAACGAGGCCGACCTGCCGGCTTCGCGGCGGATCTCGATCCAGATCAGGCTCGCTCTATACGAGCGACCGATCGCGCCGGAGATTCTTGAACCGCTACTCGCGGCGTGGCGCACGCAGCGCGTGAAAGCACCGCTGGGCGTGGTTCGTTCGTCAGCGTTGATCGAGGACCGTAAGGGCGCCAATTTCGCCGGCCAATTCGAAAGCTTCCTCGGCCTTTCCGCCGAAACCGAATTCCTCACTGCGGTGCGCGCCTGCTGGGCGGCTTTGTGGACCTCGCATGCGCGCCGCTACATGGACAACCATGGGCTCTCGCCAGCGGATACCGCGATGGGCGTTTTGATCCAGCCACTGATTTCAGCGCGTGCCTCTGGCGGCGGTTTGAGTGAAACCGCCGACGGACAGATGCTGATTTCCGCTACCTGGGGCCTCGGCTCGGCTATCGCCCAGGGCGAAGTGGTGCCCGACCGCATCGTGCTCAGCAAAACGGGCTTCTTGCGCACGGTCGAAGCCGGCCGTAAGGGACATCGCGACACTTGCGAGCATGGTGTCGCGGCACCACAGCTTGTGCCCGACAATTTGGCCAGTGAGCCCTGCCTCACCGCTGGTGAAGCTGTGACGCTCGGCCGCCTGCTGCGCAAATGTGAACAACTGGCCGGAGGGCCGGTCGAGATCGAATGGGCGATAGCCGAGGGTGGCTTCAGGCTCTTGCAGTCGCGCCCGCTGCATATGGAGCCGGCGATCGTGCCAGATCAAATTTGGTTGCAACACCCCGGCCTGAACGGTCATCCCGCCGGTATCGGTTGGGGGTCCGGACGCGCCGTTGTGGTGAATTGCGAATGTGAGCTGTCGCGCGTCGCGCCTGGTGACGTGCTGGTCACACGGGTGGCGGGGCCGGCCTTGAGCCACATCTTGCCACGGGTCTCTGGCGTGGTGGCGGAGCTCGGCGGTTCCACCTCGCATCTGGCGTCGCTTGCGCGTGAGCGAGGCATTCCGATGGTGCTCGGCGTGCTCGACGCAACCCGCAAGATTCCCGACGGCGTGCAGTGCGCCGTAGATGGGGTCGCCGGTATCGTGCGGTGGATACGGTAATGGGTAAACCGCGCGTCTTTGTCAGCCAGCCGATCGCCGAAAGCGCGATGAAGCGCTTGCGAGCGCTGGCAAGCGTAAAGGTGTTCCCCGACGACAGCCGCATCATTCCTCATCGCACGCTGATTGCCGCCGTGCGAAAGGCCGACATCTTATTCTGCCTGTTGCACGACAAGGTCGACCGCGCGGTCATCGCCGCCAACCCAAAGCTGCGCCATGTCGCCGCGCAATCCATTACGCCGTCCAACATCGACGTCGCCGAGGCGACTAAGTGGGGCATTCCGGTTACCGTCGTCCCGCCAGTGACCACCGAGGCGACCGCCGACCTCACTTTCGGGCTAATGCTGGCGGCGGCGCGCCGCATAGTGGAAGGCGACCGATTGGTGCGCGCCGGAAAATTCCCAGGCGGCCAATCGCGGCATTTGCTCGGCGCCATTGTGCACGGCAAGACCATCGGGCTCATCGGCGGCGGCGGGCTGATCGGCAAGGCGGTGGCGTGCCGCGCGCGAGGCTTCTCAATGCGGGCGCTCTATTGGACGCCGCGCCGCAAGTCGGAGAGCGAAGAGCGCGAAGCCAGCCTTACTTTCGTTCCACTCGACCAGTTGCTGCGCGAATCCGACTTCGTCTCGGTGCATTCGCCGCTCAACGCGGATACCCGCCATCAGATTGGTGGGCGCGAACTTGGTCTGATGAAGAAGACGGCATTCATTATCAACACCGCGCGCGGGCCGATCATCGATGAGGCCGCCTTGGTGCGCGCGCTCAAAGCAAAGAGGATCGCCGGCGCCGGGCTCGACGTATTTGAGCACGAGCCCAAAGTGCATGCCGAATTGAAGCGGATGAAAAATGTAGTGCTCAATCCACACCTTGGCAGCGCTACCGTCGAGGTGCGCGAGGAGATGGCCAATATCGTGGTGGACAATATTGAGGCGCTGCTCGTCGGTCGCACGCCGCCCAACTGCGTCAACCCGCAGGTGCTGGGCAGATGAGCTGATTGCTATCGGCCGGCGGAGCGTTTCAATGTAAAAGTTGGCGCGCAAGAGAAGGGGAGTAAGCAATGGCGGATTTACCCAAGCTTGACGTGGTGATCGGCAATAATTTCGGTCATCTGCCGATGTTCATCGGCGCGGAAAAGGGCTTCTTTGCCAAGCATGGCGTCGACGCCAAAATGCTGGTGGTTGACACCGGCACCGACATGGTCAACGCCATGCACGACGGGCGCGCGCAAATCGGCGACATGAGTACCACCACCTATCTCAAGGCGGTACATGCCGGTGAGCCGTTCAAGGTAATCGGCCTCATCATGAACGACGCCACCCGCGACAATTGCGACGATCCGCTCGCCATAGTCACCAAGAAGGGCCGCGGCATCGAGGCCGGCAAGCTCAGCGATCTCAAGGGCAAGAAAATCGGGCTCGCGCGCGGGCAGACCTCCGATGAGTATTTCAAGATGGTGCTTCGCCGCGCCAAGATGAAATACGAAGAGCTCACCATCGAGAATATCTGGTCGCAGTTCGGCCTGGCGCCTGCGCTGGCCGAGGGCAAGGTGGACGCGGTGGTGTCGTGGGAGCCTTACGTCACGCAGGTGCTCACCCAGGTGCCGGATTCTTACACGGTGATCCGCGGCGGTCAGCACATGTCCTATGTGATGGTGGCGACCGCGCACGGTTCAACGGTGGAGGCGAAGCCGCAACTCGTGAAGGCGATCGCCGCTGGTCTGGCGCAGTCCTCGCATTTCACCCGCAACAACCGCGACGAGGCGGTGGAAATCTTCGCCAAATGGGTGCCGGGCACCGATGTCACAATCGGCAAGAAGGCGGTGCGTCACATCTCCTTTGATCCGCGGCTGTCGCCGAACGTTCTGCGCGCCTTCGAGAACGCCGAGGACGAAGTGCTAATGAACACGTTGAAAGGTGCGCCGCGCCTCGACGTCCCAAGCCTATTCCGGCCGCAGTTCATGGCCGAGGTGCAGAAGGAGCACCCCGAATATTTCGCCGACTTGCCGGCGTTGAAGTAATTATTCCGCCGTCCAACCGCCATCGACGACGAGCGACGTGCCCGTCATCAGCGAGGCGGCGTCGCTTGCCAGGAAAACTATTGCGCCGGTGAGATCCTCGAGCTGGCCAAGGCGACCGAGCTTTATGCGTCGCAGCGTGTCCTCGCGGAATGCCTGGTTCTGGAAAAACGGCCGCGTCATAGGCGTTTCTATGAATGTCGGCGCCAGCGTGTTGACGCGGATCTTGTGGGGAGCGAGCTCGATGGCCATCGCCTTGGTGAAGCCTTCCATTGCATGTTTGGTGGCGCAATAAACCGTTCGCGTCGGCCCGCCGACATGACCCATTTGTGATGACATATTGATGATCGAGCCGCCGCGCTTAGACTCGATCAGTCGGCGCGCTACCGCTTGTGCCACGAAATAGGCGGCTCGCACATTGAGTGAGAAAACGAAATCGAAGTCCTCGACCTTCACATCGACGAAAGACGCCGGTTTGTTGGTCCCGGCATTGTTGATCAGGATGTCGAAGGGCTCTTGTGCGGCAATTGTTTTTCTAACCGCGTCGACGTCGCGCACATCGAGTGTCAGTGGCGCAGCCATTTGTCCGCGCACGCGGATCGCCTCGGCCGCTTCCTCAATCTCCTTCGACGTGCGCGCGGCGAGTGTGACATGTGCACCAGCATCGGCCAGCGCTGACACCGCGGCGAGCCCGATGCCACGGCCCGCGCCGGTCACTAGCGCGCGCTTGCCGTCGAGCCGGAACGACGGCGTCTTCGTCAGCTCAATCGTCATTCCGCCGCCTGGGCGTAGGGCACATTGCGACCGCCGTAGCGGCGTACGCGGATATTGGCCTGCTCCGCGTGACCGAGAAAGCCTTCCAGCACGCAAAGCCGCGAGCAGTACTCGCCGATCATGGCGCTGGCCTCGTCGGTGAGAACTTTCTGATAGGTGCATGTCTTCATGAACTTGCCGACCCATAGGCCGCCGGTGTAGCGCGCGGCCTTTTTGGTCGGCAGCGTATGATTGGTTCCGATAACCTTGTCGCCATAAGCCACATTGGTACGCGGCCCGAGAAACAGCGAACCGTAGTTCTTCATGCCGTTGAGAAACATATCCGGATCTCGCGTCATGACCTGGACGTGCTCAGACGCCACGCGGTCAGCCTCCGCGATCATCTCGGCTTCGTTGTCGCAAACGATCACCTCGCCATAGTCCTTCCAGGCCTGGCCGGCGGCGTCAGCCGTGGGAAGGATCGACAGCAACCGTTCGACCTCTTTCATGGTGTCGCGCGCGAGCTTTTCGGAATTGGTGATCAAGACCGCCGGGGAGGTGGGGCCGTGCTCGGCCTGGCCGAGCAAGTCTGTGGCGCAGATCTCGCCGTCGACACTGTCGTCGGCAATGACCAGCGTCTCGGTTGGCCCGGCCAGGAGATCGATACCGACGCGGCCAAACAGTTGCCGCTTCGCCTCCGCCACATAGGCGTTGCCGGGGCCGACGATCATATCCACTGGCTTGATAGTCTCGGTGCCGAGTGCCATGGCCGCCACGGCTTGCACGCCGCCGAGCACGTAGATCTCGTCAGCGCCGCCGAAATGCATGGCAGCGACGATGGCCGGATGTGGCCCGCCCTTGAACGGCGGCGCGCAGGCGATGATGCGCTTCACGCCTGCGACCTTCGCGGTGACGATCGACATATGAGCCGATGCGACCATGGGGTAACGCCCACCAGGCACGTAACAGCCGATCGAATTCACGGGAATGTGGCGATGGCCGAGTACGACACCGGGCAGCGTCTCGACTTCGAGGTCGTGCATGCTCTCGCGCTGCTTCTGCGCAAAGTTGCGAACTTGTGCTTGCGCGAACTTGATATCGTCGAGGTTGCGTTTGGGCACCTGCGCGATGGCGTGCTCGATCTCCTGCGGCGACAACCGGAAATCCTGCGGCGACCAGTTATCGAATTTCTTCGACAGATCTTTCACCGCCTGATCCTTGCGTGCGTCGATGTCCGCGAGAATAGTCTCCACCGTCTCACGCACCTTGGCGTCGGCCGCCTTGATTTCGCCCGCGTCCATTCCGCGCTTGAGCCAACGGGGCATGACGTATTCCTCCGTAATGTTGCGGTGGCGCCATTTACGCCGTCATGGCCGGGTTTGACCCGGCCATCCATGATGCCTTTCGCCAAGTTGAAACGCTTCATGGACCCCCGGGTCAAGCCCGGGGGCGACCCCAGAATGTGTGGTCGCGTTCGCGCTTGATATCGAATGCTACTTAATCGCTTGCGGATTGATCGGCGATCCCGTTCCGCCAGTGATGATCAGCGGCGGCCCGCAGAAGAAGAACTCGTAGATGCCGTCTTGCTCGCAGTCCTCGGCGAGGTCCTTGAGATAAAATATCTCGCCCATGCACAGGCCCATGGCTGGAATAACCACCCAGTGCCAGGGCTGGTTGGCTTCCGTGGTTTCATTCGGCCGCACTTCCACGCCCCAGGTGTCGGTGCAAATCGCAGCGACCTGCTTTTCTTGGCACCAGTAGCAGTTTTCGAACTTGACGCCGGGCGCGTCGCCGCCGGCATAGCCGCCCCAATTCTTCTCAACGAGGCAGCGTTCCATCTGCCCTGTGCGCACGATCACGAAATCGCCGCGCCCGATGGGCACGTTCTGCTGTTTTGCACATAGGTCGAGTTCGTCATTGGAAATGCTTTCGCCGTCCTGCATCCATTTCACGCCGCGAAAGCGGGCGATGTCGAGCAACACGCCACGGCCGACCATCTTGTCTTTGGAATGCTCGATACCGAGCACGGAAAGGCCGCGCGAGTCGATCAGTTTGGCGTCGTATCCATTGTAAGCCTTGTCCTCGTAAAAGATGTGTCCGAGCGCATCCCAGTGAGTGGCGCCCTGTACGCACAGAGTCAGAGTATCGTCGGCATAACGAATCTTGTTCCAGTCCTGCTGGCCGGCAATCGCGTCGGTGCCGGTGGCCAGCATCTGGTGGATCGGATTGAAGCGTCCACCAAACAAGCCGGTCTGCGGACCGGTGCGATCGAGTGGAATGCCAAGCGCGAAAACCTTGCCGGAGCGGATCAGGCTCGCCGCTTTCACGATGTCCTCAGGTGTGACGTGATTGAGGGTGCCGATCTGGTCTTCCTTGCCCCAGCGTCCCCAGTTTTTGAGTTTCTGCGTGGCCTCGGCGATCGCTTGTTTGCCGACTTTGATGTTCATGAACTGCTTCCTTCGGGCTTTACCGTTATTTCACAGCGTCAAATGTCACCGCCCTATCTTTGTAATATTGCGCTGGTCACCGGTGTTTCAGCAAGCGGGGTACGTCTGGCGCTCGAGCTCAAGCTTTACCCAGCGCTCGTAAAATCTTGCCCGGCGTGAACGGCATATCGGTAAGCGGCTGCGCTCCGAGCGGGCGCAGCGCGTCGTTGATCGCATTCATCACTGCACCGGGCGCGCCGGCGGTTCCGGCTTCGCCCGCGCCCTTGGCGCCGAGTTCACTGTCGGCGGTCGGCGAGACCACATGGCCGCATTCGATATCGGGCATTTCCGCTGCCATCGGCACCAAATAGTCGGCCATATTGCCGTTGAGCAACTGGCCGCGCTCGTCATAAAGGCAGTGCTCGAACAGCGCGGCGCCAATGCCCTGGACCACGCCGCCGCGAATCTGCTCGTCGACGAGCTGCGGATTGATGATGGTGCCGCAGTCTTCCACGCACCAATGCTTCAGAAGTTTCACGAACCCGGTGTCGGTATCGACTTCGAGATAACACCCCTGGATGCCGTTGGTGAAGGCAAACGGCCAGGCCCGCGGCACGTAATGGCGTGTCACCATTAACTCGGCCTGGAAGCCGGGCGGCAGCGTATCGGGCCGGAAGTAGGCGACGCGTGCCAGCTCGTCGAGCGGCAGGCGCTCAGTGCCGTTGGCCTTGTCCACCACGACGCCGCTGCGGATATCGAGGTCGTCCGGCTTGGCTTGCAGAATGCTCGCCGCCACCGCGACCACATTTGCCCGCAGCGCTTTGCCGGCCTGCCAAGCCGCTTCGCCGCCAATACCGGCCGCGCGCGAGGCCCACGTGCCACCGCCATAGGGCGTGTTGTCGGTGTCGCCGGTAATCACCCGCACCTTATCCATAGGCACGCCGAACGATGATGCAACGCATTGCGCCACCACGGCTTCGGCGCCCTGACCCTGCTCAGTGACGCCGGTGTGCACGATGATCGTACCCTGGGCGTCG
>DASWAK010000199.1:0-10434 GCA_036391175.1 Pseudolabrys sp. | reverse complement strand
GAAGCCGCGCTTCTCGAGTGCCTCCAGCAGCGCTTTGTCGACCTCGCGCCCTTTGGCGGTTGAGATCTGGTAGGAGCGTTGCAGGACCGGATAAGGAAACGAGGTCGCTAGCAGATCGCAATCTTCAAACGGAATTCCTTCTGAATAGATTGCGTAGACGCTCTGCGCCTCTTTTAGGCTCACCACATAAGTTCTGCTGCGCTGGATGATCGTGACATCCGCGCCATGCGCGTGAAGCTCCTGAGCGACATCGTGGCCGCTGGTGCCCGAGCCAAGCACAAGAACTTTGCGGCCCTTCCAATTTGTTGCGTCTTTGAAATCACCGGAATGCACTTTCGTGCCGGCGAAGACGTTGAGACCTGGCAGCTCGGGCGTATAGGGAATGCTGCTGACGCCGGTTGCGAATATCAGATGGCGTGGGCGCATGATGCGTTCGCTGCCATCCGATCGTCGGAGTGTGACGCGCCATTCCCGGCGCTTTTCGTCATAATTTCCCGCGATAAGCTCGGTCCCAACCCAGAAATTCAGCTCCATGGCTTCGACGTAGGACTCGAACCAGTTCGCCAGCTTGTCCTTTGGAATGTAGAGCGGAAAGGTCGGTGGGAACGGCAGATAGGGCAGGTGGTTCACGAACACTTCGTTGTGCAGCGTCAGCGAATGATAGCGTTTGCGCCAATTGTCGCCGATGCGCGCATGGCGGTCGACGATCAACGTCTCGACCCCAAGCTGTCGCAGGCGCGCACCGATGGAAAGGCCGGCCTGGCCACCGCCAACAACGATGACTGCGGGATCGTGGTCGGCATAGGCACGCGCCTTGGCCAGGCGGTCACTCCAGTTGTCGGCGCCGAAGTCACGCGTGCTGTCCGGTGGTGCGCGCCTTTTAAATTCTTCTTCGTGGCCTCGCAGCTCATGCAGGTTCGTGTTTAGTGTCCAGACGCGCAGTTGCGACGGTGCCTGCGGATCGGGAACCAGCCGCACAACGCCGTTGGCAGGGCCGAACGCGGTCTCGAAGTCGAACAGCGCCTCGATCGCTTCGGTGCCGGCGCGGATGATCCAGCGCGGCGGCGTGCGCTTGGATGGAATATGAAAATTTTTCGGCTTCGTGCGCGCGAGCGTCTTGCGCAGCATCGCTTCGATCGCCGGCCGGCCAGACATGGTCTGGATGGTCCACGTGAACGCCAGCACGTCGCGCCAAAGTCCGTCCGTCAAAAATAGTGCGGTTACCGCGGCAGCGTCTTGCGCTTGCAATGCCGTTTCGATGATCTCAAGCCAGTGTTGCGCATCCGTCAGTGCCGTTGCCTGCTTCCTATCGGCAATGTTCATCATGGAATTTAGGTCTTACGCCTGTCCGCCAGCTTGGCTTTTAGCATATAGAGCGCTTCCATTGCCTCACGAGGCGACAGGTCATCCGGATCAAGCGCGGCGAGGGCGGCAGCCAGAAGATCGTCTGCCGATTGAGGCGTAGCCTGCGGCGGCTTGGAATGGGCGGCGAACAGCGGCAGGTCTTCAAAACCCTTTGGCGCGGCGCGGTCTTCCTGTTCGAGCGTGGCCAGCACCACTTTGGCACGTTCGATCACGCTTGCCGGCAGGCCTGCGAGTTTTGCCACCTGAATACCGTAGGAACGGTCAGCCGCGCCGGCGACCACTTCGTGGAGGAATACGACCTCGCCTTGCCATTCCTTCACGCGCACAGTCGCGTTGTGCAGTCGGGCGAGCCGGCCGGCGAGCGCAGTTAACTCGTGGAAATGGGTCGCAAACAACGCGCGGCATCTGTTGACGTCGTGCAGGTGTTCGACCGTCGCCCAGGCGATCGACAATCCGTCGAAAGTTGCTGTGCCGCGGCCGATTTCGTCCAGGATCACCAGTGCGCGCTCTCCGGCCTGATTGAGAATGGCGGCGGTTTCCACCATCTCGACCATGAAGGTTGAACGGCCACGGGCAAGATCGTCGGCGGCGCCTACGCGCGAGAAAAGCCGATCGACGACGCCGATATGCGCATGCTTTGCCGGCACAAAGCTACCTGCCTGCGCCAGGATAGCGTTCAGCGCATTCTGTCTGAGAAAAGTGGACTTGCCTGCCATATTGGGCCCAGTGATCAGCCAGATGCGGCCGGCGTCCGTATCCTGCGGCGGCGACAGGTCGCAGTCATTGGCGACAAAAGGCGTGCCATCGCGCGACAGGGCTTGTTCCACCACTGGATGCCGGCCGCCTTCAATGACAAAAATATGGCTGTCGTCGACGAGAGGACGCGCGTACGCGCGCTCGGTAGCAAGATGAGCGAGCGCGCCCGCCACATCGAGACGAGCAAGCGCCTCGGCGCAGTCCTTGATGTTGGCGCTCTCCGCGATCACGCTGGCCGCAAGCCGCTCGAAAATCTCCAGCTCCAGTCCGAGCGCGCGCTCGGCGGCGCTCGCAATTTTTGACTCCAGCTCGCCCAGCTCGGTCGTGGTAAAGCGCACCTGGCCAGCCAGAGTCTGGCGGTGGATGAAGGTTCCATTGAACGGTGCAGCCATCAGCCGCTCGCCGTGCTGGGCGGTCACCTCGACGAAATAGCCAAGCACGTTGTTGTGTTTGATCTTGAGGATACGGATACCCGTGTCCTCTGCGTAACGTGCCTGCAAGGTGGCGATGACGCGGCGCGATTCATCGCGTAGTGCGCGCGTTTCATCCAGCGTTGAGTTGTAGGCTTCGCGCACGAAGCCGCCGTCGCGCTTGAAGGCGGGGAGCTCGGCTGCAAGCGCAGCGGACAGCTCGGCGGCGAGCATGCCATCGGGACGATGGCACGCTTGCATTGCCTCAGCGATTTCGTCCGGCGTATCGCTGACCGAGGCAAGGGCGCGGGCGAGGTCGGCGGCTGCTAGCACCCCATCGCGGATAGCGGCAAGATCGCGCGGGCCGCCGCGGCCGAGGGCTAAGCGCGAAAGGGCGCGGGCGAGGTCAGGTGCCGCTTGCAGGCGCGAGCGGGTTTCTGCGCGCGCGGCAGTGTTTTCCACAAAGCTCGCGACTGCATCAAGCCTTTTAGCAATCTGCGCTGGATCGGTAAGCGGTGCCGACAGACGTTGCGCCATCATCCGCGAGCCGGCAGCGGTCACGGTACGGTCTATCGCATCGAGCAGCGAGCCACGCCGGTCACCCGCGAGTGTGCGCATCAATTCGAGGTTGCTGCGGGTAGCCTGATCGATCGCCATGCAGGCGCCTGCGCTCTCGCGTAAAGGCGGCGATAGCGGTGGACGTTTGCCGATCTGCGTGCGCTCGACATAGGTAACGCAAGCTGCGGCGGCTGTGAGCTCGAGTCGCGTGAGCGCGCCGAACGCCTCGCTGGTCGCCACCGCGAAGAACGACGTCAGCCGCCGCTCGGCAGTCGCGGTGTCGAATACATCACGCGCGAGTGGCGTTACCGCGGGAAGCGAGCGCCAATAACCCGCGAATTCAGCTTCGCTGAACAACGCGTCCGAAACAATGATCTCGCTGGGCTCGAGTCGCGCGATTTCAGCGGACAATGAGGCACGATCGCATTCGCTCACGCGAAATTCGCCGGTCGAGATATCGATCCATGCAAGCGCGAATTGGGCATCCTCGCCGGCCGATGACAGACGTGCCCGTGCCACGGCAAGCAGATAGTTATTGCGGCCCGCGTCGAGCAGCGTGTCCTCGGTTAAGGTGCCGGGTGTCACGAGCCGGATGACGTCGCGCCGCACGATACTCTTGGCGCCGCGCTTGCGGGCCTCGGCCGGTTCCTCAAGCTGCTCGCACACTGCGACGCGATGGCCGAGCGCGATCAGGCGGTGGAGATATTCGTCGGCGCGGACGACAGGAACTCCGCAAAGCGGAACGTCTTTGCCGAGGTATTTTCCGCGTTTTGTCAGCACGATGCCGAGCGATCGTGAAGCGACCTCGGCGTCTTCGAAGAACATCTCGTAGAAATCGCCCATCCGGTAGAACAAAAGGCAGTCGGGATTGGCAGCCTTGATCTCAACATACTGTGCCATCGCCGGCGTGATGCGCCCCTCGTCAGCCGACGGAACGCCCGCTACGTCGCTTTCAGCTGGGCCGATGGGTTGCGTGAGCGCCATGGGCGCGGAGGTTAGCAGATAGCCCGAAGCCTGCTACCCGCACGGCGCTGAATACTGGGGAACGAATTCGCCGATCTTGCTCATCTGCCGCGCAAGCGGGAATCCGGCCAACAAATCGACTGGATCCCGACTTTTGCGGCGACGGGCGAAATATCAGGCCTTGAACTTCACGCCGGTGATCGCCTCGAGATTGCCGTGCCAGATCTTTTCCTTGTCGGCCTTCGGCATGTCGATGTCCTCGATGATGCGCAGCGTCTCGCGCGTATACATCGTGCCCTTTTCGGGATCGAATGGGCAGTCGGAGGCGAACACGATCTTGTCGAGATCGTAAAATGCGAGCCCGGCGTGGGTCGCCGGCACGCCGCCGAATACCGCTGTGTCCGCATAGAAAGAGTGCTTGAAATAGTCGAGTGGGCGCTTCTTGAGCTGCTTGAGGATAACGCTGAGGTCCTCGTCGGAGGTGCGTGCGCCGAGCTGGTCCCAGCCCGGGCCGATGCGCCCTTCCAGCATCGGCACGATCCCGCCGAAATGGTGGGTGATAATTTTCAAGTTCGGATATTTGTCCATGATCTTCGAGAACACGAGCCGCGCCATTGCCGCCGCGGTTTCGTAGGACCAGCCAAAGGTCCACCAGATTTCGTATTTCGATTTCTTCTCGGATAGATAATCCGGAAAATTGGCCGCGCGCGCCGGATGCATCCAGATCGGCTTGTTGAGCCTGTTCATGGCCGCGAAGAAAGGGTCAAATGCCGAATCGTCGAGCGGCTTGCCGGCAATATTCGTATAGACCTGAACGCCGAGTGCGCCGTTTTTCAGCGCACGTTCGCATTCGCGCACGCCCGCGTCGGGAGCGATCAACGGCGCTTGCGCCACCCATCCGGGAAACTGGTCGGGATATTTAGCGCAGATGTCGGCGAAACCGTCGTTGACGAGCTTCGTATATTCCTCTGTCGTCTTGCCGTCGCCCTTCGTCATCACTTCCAGCGGAGGCATCGGATAGGACAGAATCTGCGCATAGTCCTTGAATCCGTCGACGATCTTGCGGCGGACGTCGAGGTCATGGATGCAGGGGATTTCGCGCACGCGCTTGCCGATATCAGCTTGGCCACTTTCGACGATCTTGTTGAAAAATTTCTCCGGAATGAAATGGGTGTAAGCGTCGATGCGCATGAACTCTCCTCCGTAACCTGCTTTTCTGATTAGGGGCTCAATAAGGCGTAATGACGTTGAGCAGCGCCTGTTTGCGTTCGCTGACGACAGCGGCGCGGGCGCGCGCCAGTGCATCAGGTAGGTCGGCAGGCTTTTCGACGCGCTCCGCATGAGCGCCTTGCGCCCGCGCCATTTCCTCAAATGGCGGCGATGGATCGAGGTCCGCGAGAGTGCGGCCGTCGTTCTCTCCGGCGGCTCCATCTTTGAACATCGAAAGCGTCGCGCGGCGCACGGCGCCATAGCGGCTGTTGTTGAACACGATGGTCAGGATCGGAAGATTGTGAACGGCGGAAACCCAGTGGCCAACCATGGGATTGGCGAACATATAGGCA
This sequence comes from Pseudolabrys sp., assembly GCA_036391175.1. GTDB lineage: Bacteria > Pseudomonadota > Alphaproteobacteria > Rhizobiales > Xanthobacteraceae > Pseudolabrys. The sequence goes on along the minus strand of DASWAK010000199.1, from coordinate 4,820 downwards.
CCGTCGCCAACCGTCGCGACGATGAACTCATCCGGTGCTGCCAGTTTGGCGCCAAGCGCTGCGCCGAGACCCCAGCCTAGTCCGCCCGCTGGGCCAAGCGCGAAGAAGGTACCCGGTTTTTCGCGCGCGCAATGGTCGGGGCGTAGCGGGTACTCACTGATGATGATGGCGTCTTTGCCGACGGTTTCACTGATCACACGAGAGAGGTATTCTGGCGAAATCGTCGCACCGGCGGCGGAATCCTTCGCCAACTGCGCGCGTCGTGTACGCATGCGGTCTGTCAGACGCGCGCGCCGGGCAGCAATCCGCGCATCGGCCACCTGCAGGCGCGGCTCGACCGCGCGCACCAGCGCTTCCAGCGCCTGAGCAGTTCCGGCCTGCACAGTTAGATCGCTCGGGAAGCTGCGCATCGGATAGCGGACATAAATCGGGTCTTCGCCCACATGCGCGACGCGGCAGCCGCCGGGCGGATGCTGCAACTGCGGGATCCACGGCACATCGGATTCAAGCACGATTACCAGATCGGCATCGGCGAGAAGCGTGCCAGGCTCGAAGCCGAAATGCATCGCGTGGCTCGAAGGAAGACAGACCGTGCGCGGGTTATGCGCAACCACGGGGATCGCGCAGCGTTCGGCCAGGCGATCGAGTAGCGGGACCGCCTCAGCGGGCAGGGCGGCGGTTATGATAAGTGGGCGTTCAGCCGAAGCGATCCATTCGGCGAGCGTTGTGATCGCGTGCGGATCCGGATGTACGGGCGCTGCTTGCGGCCGTGGCTTCGTTGGCCCGGTTGGCTCTGGCAGCGAGGCGGCGAGCGGCTCGCGTGGCAGCACCAGGTAAACCGGCCCGCGCGGATGCGCCATCGCCACTTCGACGCCGCGCGCGACCACGTCTCCGATCTGACCTGGCATGCGCAACTCGTAGTCCCACTTCACTAGCTCGCGCACCATGCCAGCCTGATCGAACATTTCCTGCGCCCAATGGATAGGGCGCGTGCGAGAGCCGAAAGTACCTTTCTCTGTGATAGGTGTGCGACCGGCGGCCAGAATGAGTGGCACCCGATCGCGCGAAAGGTTGGTGAGATTGTTGATGGTATTGGCGGTGCCGACGTTGACATGAACCATTACCGCCTGCGGACGGCCGGTCATCAGATAGGCGCCGTGTGCCATCCCAACCGCGAGATTCTCGTGCGGTACCAGAATAGGTTTCGGCACCTTGGTATTGGTCTTCTTGGCGCGGCTGAAGGCTTCAACGATCGGCGGGAAGTCTGTGCCGGGATTGGCGAAGAAATAGTCGGTGCCGTGATCGGCAAGCGCGCGCAGAAATGCTTCGGCGGCGATCGTTGGACGTTGTCCCGTCGGTGTCGCGGCCATTACGATTCATCCTTCAATCGTCCGCCTGAAAGGCCCGCGGACGCTGCGTTTGTTGGCGCGGAGTCATAACTGACGAGGCCGGGAGCGACAACGGACTGCGGCGGGCTCCAGGAGAGATTTATTCCGCGGCCACGTTGAGTGGCGCCTGGCCATCGATCTCGGCGAGACACCCGGCAAGGCTCTCGCCTTCCGGATCGATCAGGGCGGCCGTGCGCGCGCTGGCTACAGCATCGGCAGCCTGTCCCAATGGGATTTGGCCCTCAAGCGCAGGCCGGATCACGCGTTCCTCGATTGCCCGATAATTGGCGAGACCCCGCGTATGCGTGTCGCCGTAGCCCTTGATCAGGCGCGCGCATTCGGCGATCTCAAGGGCGAGCTCAGGGGAACGCCGTGCTGCTTCGCGGATCAAGGCCAGCCAGCTTTCGATCTGCTGCTGCTCCTGTTTGTAGCGATGGCCATACGGCCGCAGCCGCCGAAGTTTGGCGAGCATCAGAAACCGCAGATAGCCGCTGATTGAAGTGGAGTTGATCTCCATGCCGAAATAGACGCGGCCAAGCCAACCTTTGCGCTCTGCCAGTCGCAGTATTGGGCGCGCCATAAACGACGGCAGCAGTTGACACAGTTCTTCGATACCGGGCTTGAGAAAATCGTGCACCGAATAAGGCTCGCCGTTTACGCGCAATTCCTCGTGCGCGATGCGACGCATGCGTGCGGGCGCAGCCTTTACCTGCGCAACGCGCACCACATCTTCGTAGGACATGCGCACCGCGAGGTGGCGCGCGACTTCCTTCAGGAGTTTGCCCTGTGCGCCGATGGTCTGGTCGGCTTCGGCGATCGGTCTAAGACGGCTGAGATAAAGCCATGCATAGTCAATGCTCTGATAGTGAATAAGCCGCCTCACGCCTTCGAGTCCCATTCCCTGGGCGACTAAAGGAAATGTGCGCGCAATTTCGTGTTCGACCAATGCCGGCGTGGCAGGAGCATTTTTCTTTTTTTCGACAACCTTCACCGATTGCACGTTGGCGCGCGCCGCTTCATATCCGGCGCGGAATCCACGCAGATTGATGTCAATCGACGTACCATCCTCGCGGATCGCTGCCTCGAATTGCTCGAGCTTCAGCGGCAATCGCCCGCAACCAGCGATGGCTCCGAGCATCACCGCGTTGATGATTGAGCCACTTTGCTTGGCAAGCGACTCCATGTCGATGAGTAAAGCGTCTTTTGCATGCTCCCTGATGATTTTGGTCAGCTTGTCCTGGTCGAAACGGCCGTCGCCCATAGCGATCTTTTCGTCCATGGCGTAAAAGCGGCTTAGAGAGCCGATCACGTGTGTACGCTCGGGTGTGACAAAGCCATTTGCGACCGTACGTCCAGCTTCCAGCAATTCGCTTGCCACTGCGATGTCGATATCGCCAACGCCAGGAGTGAGCGCCAGCACCGGGCGCTTGCCGCCGAGATCTGCTGCCGTCACCGGCAATATTTCGATGTAATAGGTGGTGGCGCCGGTACGTTGCGCGACGCCGGGGATCGAGGTGCTCTGTACCGGGAAACCAGCCTGCGCGGCTGCCGATACAATCCATTGCGTGAGCACACCGCCGCCTTCACCACCGAGAGCGGCGATCAACATGGTGATCGGGCGCCGCGGGCTCATGCTGCTGCCTCGCCGGCATAGCCGCCGAGCCAGCCGATCGCTCTTTGCCGCAAGCGGTGTACCAAACGGTCGCGCCATGTCGGATTGCGCACGATTTCGGCACGGTAGAACGATGGGCATAACACCGCTGCGTGCGCGACCTCGCCGCACAGTCCGCACCCGACGCACGAATCAACAACGGTTGCCACGGGATCGGTGCGCAGCGGATCCGGCGACGGCTTCACCGTCAGCGATGGGCAGCCGGACAGGCGAATGCACGAATGATCGCCGGTGCAGATCTCATCGTCGACGCCGTAGCGTGCACGTGTGACTCGCTCACCGCGTTTAAGTTTCTCGGCGTCTTCGGCACGGATACGGCGCTGACGCGCGAGTTGGCATTCACCGTCGGCGATGATCACTTTCAGCCCACGCTCGGCGGTGCGCATCGCCTCCTTCAGCGTCTTTACCATCACCGCGACGGAATAGGTGCGCACCGTATGCAGCCATTTTACGCCCATCGAACGCAGGGTCTGTTCTATATCTATGCCCGGCGTCGCGCCGGTGCGGCTCATGGTGCTTGACGGGATGTATTGCTGGCCGGTGGCCGAGGCGTAGCCGTTCTGCATCACGATCAGCACGCCGTCGCCTTTGTTGAACAGGTTTGATGCTACACCGGTGATCAAGCCGTTATGCCAGAAACCGCCGTCGCCCATGATCGCGATCGGTCGCCGCTCCATGTTCGCCGTCACAGCGGCGGCGCTCGCGAGCGACATGCCCTAGCCGAGAATGGAATTGCCGAGCGAAAATGGAGCAAAAGTTGCAAACGAGTGGCAGCCGATGTCGGCGCTGATGTGGGTCGGGCCCAATTCCCGTTGCATCAACTTGATTGCGGAGAATACCGGACGCTCCGGGCAACCAGTGCAGAAGGCCGGCGGGCGCGGCGGCAAAGGGCCCAAAGCCGAAGCAGCTCTTGCCTTATGCGCAATCAGACCACGAGTCTTTTCTGCGACAGTATCCGCGTCGATACCTTTCGGCTTTGCGTCCTGAAGAAACGCCGCGAATCCTTCGAGCAATACATCGGAGGCATATTCGCCTGCTTTCGGCAGCGGGCCCTTGCCAAGCACACGTGTATTTATGTCAGCGCGGCGGAGTTCGACATTAACCGCCTGCTCGATGTAGTCGGGATAGCCTTCCTCGACCACCAGTACGGCGCGTTTGCCCGCGCAGAATTCGCGCAGCTCCTCCGGCACCAGCGGATAGACGACGTTCAGCACCAGCACAGGGACACGCGAGGCACCGAACACGTCGGCAAGTCCCATGCGCTCGAGCGCGCGCAGCACGCTGTTGGTAAGCCCGCCCATCACGATGATGCCGATGTCGCTTAGGTCACCGTCGATGGTCTCGTTGAGCTTGTGCTCACGGATGAACGTGCGTGCGGCCGGCAACCGCTCCTCCACCTTCAGGCGCTCTTGCGTGAAGATCACCGGCGGATGCGCCAGCCGGCCGTATTCGAAGCGTGGCGGGCCGGATAGCTTGTCCAGTCCGGACACGATGCCCTTGCGGTTGTTTTTGGCGGCGAATTCGCCGGTGGCGTGGCAGGCGCGGATGCGCAATTCCAGCATGACCGGCGCGTGACTCGCTTCCGACAATTCGAAACCCTTCTCCACCATGCGCACAATTGACGGCAGATTGGGGCGCGGATCGAGCAACCATATCGAAGATTTGAGCGCATAAGCGTAGGAGCGCTCCTGGATGACGCTCGCGCCTTCGCCATAGTCCTCGCCCAGAATGATCATGGCGCCGCCGACGACACCGGGTGA
>DASWAK010000198.1:0-2050 GCA_036391175.1 Pseudolabrys sp. | reverse complement strand
TCTCCAGTACCGGATCGATATGCGCGTCCAGGCGGTCGGTCGTCTTCACAATCCTGGCCATCGCCACTGTCATTGCCGCCGCGGTCTCCTTGAGTTGTACGAGCGCGTCCGTGAGCTGCGGTGAACTGACCAGGCTGCGCGTCGATTTTGCTGCATCGGTGATAGCGGCGACGAGCGCGCCAAAGTCAATTTGATCGAGCTTGGCCAGGGCCTTCAGGGCCTTCCCCTGGAGTTGCTCGAGCGAGGTCGGGACGGTCGGAATTTCACGGTACTTGGAGCCCGCCGGCAGGAAAAACCTCGGCTGGCTCTCTTCGTGAAAGTCCAGGTCCACATAGAGCAGACCGGTGAGCAAGCTTTCGGTGGCGAGTTGCGCTCGCAGGCCCCGCAAAACGAACGCCCGCAGCATCTCTTCGCTGCCGGCGTTACCTGTGCCGCCCAGGCCTTCGATCTCGCTTTGATCGAGTTCGATGAACACCGGCAAAGCAGCATTTTTGGCTTCGACCTCGGTGAGTCTCTTCTGGCCAGCCATCCGGAGTTTGATCGCAGTCACGCTTCCGACCTGCACGCCACGAAACTTAACCGGCGCGCCGATTTTAAGGCCATTGAGGTCGCCGCTGAAGAAGCAGACGAATTCGTAGCGCGGATGGAAGAAGCGGCCGGACCCAAAGACCATAACGGCTGCGACAATCAGGCCCAGAGCACTCACGATGAACGCTCCGACCATGGTGGTGCTTACTCGCTTAGCCATTGGCTGCTGCCTCGCTTTGCTGTTCTGCCCCCCGCGTCAGGAAACGCCGGACCTTGACGTCGGGACAATAGTCCCGGAGTTGCTTCGGGTCTCCCTGCGCGACCATCGTGCGGGTCTCGGGGTCGAGGAACACGCTGTTGTTGCCGATCGTAAAGATGCTGGCGAGTTCGTGCGTAACCACTACTATTGTTGCCCCCAGGCTCTCGCGCAATTCAAGAATGAGATCATCGAGCAGCCGGGAGCTTATCGGGTCCAGGCCGGCTGAAGGCTCGTCAAAAAAAAGAATTTCGGGATCCAGCGCCATCGCGCGCGCCAGACCAGCGCGCTTTTGCATCCCTCCGCTAATCTGGTTCGGGTAGTAATCTTCGAATCCGTTAAGGCCAACCAATGCGAGTTTGACCGCGGCGATCTCGCGAATCTGGCCGGGCGGCAACCTGGTGAATTCGGCCAAGGGCAGCGCGATGTTTTCAGCCAGCGTCAGCGAGCTGAACAGGGCGCCGCTCTGATAGAGGACCCCGAAGCGGCGCAGCATCCGCTCCCGTTCGTCAGGTTCGGCCTTGGTGAAATTGAAACCGTCGTACAGGATTTCGCCCTTTGCCGGTTCGATCAGGCCGATCAAGTGCCTGAGCAGTGTGCTCTTGCCGCAGCCGCTTCCCCCCATGATTATGAAGACGTCGCCGTGATTGACGACGAAATTCAAGTCGCGCATCAGCACGAAACTGCCGAATGCCATGGTCAGGTTGCTAACCACCACGTGCGGCTCACCTCGAGAGTGTGCTCTACCGCTCAATTCGCACCTTAGATGTGAAGGACGTTGAAGATCACGGCGAAGATTCCGCAGGCCACGACGATCATAACGATCCCGCTTACGACTGCTTTAGTGGCGGCATCGCCGACGGCGGAAGAACTCGAGCCGGACTTGAACCCGTATAGGCATCCGGCCATGGCGATAAGCCCGCCGTAAACCGCGCTCTTGAAGAGACCGCCGAAAAAGTCCATCAGCGACACAGCGGCAATGGTTTCCCGATAATAGGACCTGAACGGGACGTCGAGCATACCTACACCAACGGCTGCGCCACCGAGCATCCCGACCACGTCCGAAAAAGCGCACAGCAACGGCATCATCAGGATGAGCGCCATCATCCGGGGCAAAACCAGGTACTCGAAGGGAGAAATTCCCATCGTGGTCAGGGCATCGATTTCCTGCGTCACCTTCATAGACCCGAGTTGGGCCGCAAATGCCGCCCCGGTTCTTCCCGACATGATGATCGCGCTCATCATCGCGCCCATCTCGCGCGCCAT
>DASWAK010000197.1:0-23140 GCA_036391175.1 Pseudolabrys sp. | reverse complement strand
TACATGTGCCGGCCGCTCATGGCGGTGTCGTGCTCGGCATCATTCCGCTTGCAACTGCCGCCGCTGCAGCGCTTGTTGCTCACGAGCGCCCGAGTCTCGGCTTCTGGCTCGCGAGCACGGCGGGAGCAGTCATTGTACTAGTCTTCATGGTGCGGCAGAGCGGTGCGAATACAATTGAGCTCGGCGATTTCTATCTGCTTGGCACCGTGATCTCTGGGGCATTCGGCTACGCATTATCAGGCCGGCTCAGCATGCAACGGGCCGGCTGGGAAGTGATTTCATGGCAAGTCACGCTATTCCTACCGCTGTCATTGGTTGCAGCCTTCACGCTTTGCCCAGCTTACCTCACGGACGTGCCAGCTCCGGCCTGGGCCGGACTCGCTTACGTCAGTTTGATCAGTCAATTCTTTGCGTTTTTCGTATTCAATGCGGCGATGGCAATGGGCGGCGTCGCCCGAGTAAGCCAATTGATGCTTCTGCAGCCGTTTGTAATCGTCGCCCTGTCGGTACCCGTGAACGGCGAGCGCTTTGATGTATCAACGCTGCTGTATGCAACCGCGGTCGTAGCCGCCGTACTCGCCGGACAACGCATGGGTGTAACGAGACGCTAGCGCACGCCCAGCATCGTGGAGGGCAGCTAGAGCGCCAATCCGGACTTAAGCCCAGCAGGCTTGTTTTCTCCCCGACAGGCCGGACATAGTGCTGCCTCGCCTGCAAGTTCAGCGCCATGCCGAGAAAAACATCACAGCAGCAACCTTGGGACTTCTGGATTGACCGCGGCGGCACCTTCACCGACGTCGTCGGACGACAACCAAACGGAACGTTGGTCGCGCATAAGCTCCTGTCAGAAAACCCCGAAGCCTACTCCGATGCCGCCGTGCAGTGCATTCGCGAATTGCTTGGTCTGAAAGCAGGCGAAAGAATCCCGGCTGGCCGCATCGGTGCGGTGAAAATGGGCACCACAGTGGCGACCAATGCGCTGCTCGAGCGCAGGGGCGAACGCACGCTTTTGCTGATCACTAAAGGCTTCCGAGATGCACTCAAGATCGGCTATCAGGCGCGGCCGAAGATATTTGCTCGCCACATCATCAAACCCGACATGCTCTATGAGCGTGTGGCGGAAGTTAATGAGCGGGTACGTGCCGACGGCACAGTGGAGCAAGAACTGAAACTCACAGCGGTTCGTGGCGATCTGGAAGCGGCCAAGGCCGATGGTATCAAAGCGGTCGCGATCGTATTCATGCACGCGTACCGCTTTCCAGAGCATGAGAAGCGCGTCGCTGCACTCGCGCGCGAAATGGACTTCGCGCAGGTATCCGTAAGCCATGAAGTCTCGCCGCTGATCAAACTGGTAGGCCGGGGGGACACCACAGTAGTGGACGCCTATCTGTCGCCGATCCTGCGCCGCTACGTGGCGCAGGTAGATAAGGATCTTGACGCGAAGCGGTCGGCCGCGCGACTGATGTTCATGATGTCCTCGGGCGGTCTCACCGCCGCCGAACTTTTTCAAGGCAAGGATGCAATACTGTCCGGCCCTGCCGGCGGCGTAGTGGGCATGGCGGAAACGGGGCGGCAGGCGGGTCTGGATCGCCTCATCGGCTTCGACATGGGTGGCACATCGACCGATGTGTCCCATTTCGACGGCGAATACGAGCGCGCATTCGAAACGGAGGTTGCCGGCGTGCGTATGCGTGCGCCAATGATGCTCATCCATACGGTTGCTGCCGGCGGCGGCTCGATCCTGCATTTCGATGGCGCGCGTTTCCGCGTCGGACCGGACTCGGCGGGGGCAAACCCGGGACCGAAATGCTACCGGCGAGACGGGCCACTGGCCGTCACTGATGCCAATGTGATGGTCGGCAAGCTCATTCCCGACTTTTTCCCAAAGATTTTCGGCCCCTCGCAGAATCTGCCGCTAGATGCGCATGCCGTTCGCAATGCCTTCACCGACATGGCGCAACAGGTCGGTGGCCGCACAGCCGAAGAGGTCGCTGATGGCTTCATCAAGATCGCGGTCGAGAACATGGCGAATGCGATCAAGAAAATATCTGTGCAGCGTGGCTATGACGTTACCCGCTATGCGCTCAATTGCTTTGGCGGCGCCGGCGGCCAGCACGCTTGTTTGGTCGCTGACGCCCTCGGAATGACTCGCGTGCTCATGCACCCGTTCTCTTCGCTGCTTTCCGCCTATGGTATGGGACTGGCCGATATACGCGCCACGCGCGAGCAGGCCATCGAGCTGCCGTTCGGCGACAAAGCACTCAAGGCGATCGCACGCGTTGGCGCGTCCCTTGGAAAAGCGACAAAGCTGGAAGTCGCCAGTCAAGGCGTGCCGGCGAATAAGATCAAGGTATTCGTGCGCGCGCATATACGCTATGCGGGCACCGACACCGCGCTGGTTGTGGCAGCCGGTAATGCTGCGGCAATGAAACGTGCGTTTGAAAAAGCTCACAAAGCGCGTTTCGGTTTCATCGATCGCACAAAGCAGATGGTGGTCGAAGCCGTGTCAGTCGAGGCCGTCGGCGGCGGCGCCAAATTCAACGAAAAGGCGGTAAAGCGATCGCGCGCTGCTCTGCCAAAGCCGGCGCTGCGAACGCAGTTCTTTTCCGCTGGAGCGTGGCACAAGGCGAATGTCTACGCCCGCGACCAGCTCAAGCCAGGAGCGCGCGTCATAGGCGCCGCCATCATCATCGAACCGCACCAGACCATCGTGATTGAGCCTGGTTGGCAAGCCGAGTTGACCGCGAAAAATCACCTCTTGCTGACGCGCGCAAGAAAGCTCAGGCGCATGCACGCCATCGGCACCCATGCCGATCCGGTCATGCTGGAGGTGTTCAACAATCTGTTCATGTCGATCGCCGAGCAGATGGGCGTATCGCTGCAAAACACCGCCTATTCAGTGAACATCAAGGAGCGGCTGGATTTCTCCTGCGCGGTATTCGCGCATGACGGAACTTTAGTGGCCAACGCGCCGCACATGCCGGTGCATCTCGGATCCATGGATCGCGCGGTCGAGACAATTATTCGCGAAAATAAGGGCCACATCCGTCCTGGCGACGTCTACGCAATCAACGCGCCCTATAACGGCGGCACGCATTTGCCGGACATTACGGTTTGCACGCCAGTGTTCGACAATAGGAAGAGATCGATCCTGTTCTGGGTTGCCTCGCGCGGGCATCATGCTGATGTGGGTGGCATTTCGCCCGGCTCGATGTCGCCAAACGCCACCACCATCGAACAAGAAGGCGTGCTGTTTGACAATTTCAAGCTGATCGACCGTGGCCGCTTCCGTGAGAAAGAGTTGAGGGCGGCACTCACTGGCGCCAAATATCCGGCACGTAACCCGGTGCAGAATATCAATGACATCAAGGCGCAGATTGCCGCCAACGAAAAAGGCGTCGCCGAGCTACGCAAGATGGTTACACACTTCACGCTGCCGGTGGTGAAGGCCTACATGCAGCACGTGCAAGACAACGCTGCGGAAAGCGTGCGGCGCGTGATCGATCGGCTGCACGATTCAGAATTCAGCTACGAGATGGATCAGAGCACCGTGATCAAAGTGAAGATCACGGTAGACAAGGCAAAACGCGAGGCGACAGTAGACTTCACCGGTACGAGCGAGCAACAGCCGACCAATTTTAATGCGCCAGAGCCGGTGACGCGCGCGGCGGTACTCTATGTGTTTCGCGTGATGGTTGATGACGACATCCCAATGAATGCTGGATGTCTCCGGCCAATCAACATCGTGATCCCCGAACGCTCGATGCTGTCGCCGGAATTTCCCGCCGCCGTGGTCGCTGGCAACGTGGAAACATCGCAAGCGGTGACCAACTGCCTTTTCGGCGCGCTCGGCGCGCTTGCTGCTGCGCAGGGCACCATGAACAATCTCAACTTCGGCAACGCTCGTTATCAGTATTACGAAACGATCTGCTCCGGTTCCCCGGCGGGTCCCGGCTTCAACGGCACGGATGCCGTCCATACCCACATGACGAACACACGACTCACCGACCCCGAAGTCTTGGAATTCCGCTACCCCGTCGTGCTCGAGGACTTCCACATCCGAGCTGGCTCCGGCGGGCGCGGCCAGTGGCATGCGGGCGATGGCATTCGTCGCACCATTCGTTTCCTGGAAAAGATGGAATGCACGATCTTGTCCGGCCACCGACGGGTGCGCCCGTTCGGCCTTGCGGGCGGGCAAGCCGGCCAGATCGGAGAAAACTGGGCGCGGCGAAAAACCGGCGGTATGGAAAAACTACAGGGTTGCGATGCCACTGTTATTGACGCAAGCGAGGCAATTATCATTCAAACGCCAACCGCGGGCGGATATGGGACCCCGGAAAACGCCAATTGAAGTAACTTATCGCGCTGACTATTAATCATCGCCCCGGCCATCTCGTTTTGTAGGGCATGCTCTTCCGTCTCAAGCATGACAAGCGGCAAAAAACTAGGCGAGCTAATTCCGCGCGATGATCTCGCGCTCGCCACGATGGACCGGCGTCGCCTTGGTGATTTTGCCGTGTCCACGCCGCAAGAGAATTGAAGGCCGACGCTTTTTAAGCGCACTCCGACGGCGGCGGCGGGGACGAGGACGTTCGATGTGCAATTCGCCCAGCTGCGTATTCGACGCCCGCGCATCTGCGTTCGGTTCCGCGAGCAAAAGGGGTACGCCGAGCACCTGACTCCAGGCTCGCCATTCGGCCAGTGCCTCGTCAGGCTGAGATGTCACAAATAGCGGCAATGTCAGCGCGGGATCACGGTGCTTGAGCACGACCGCGAGCGCGTCTTCCGCGCCGCCCTCGCCCGGCACCAACCGCAGCGAGACGCCGTCAAAGGCTGCGACCGGCATATTGAGCGCCATGCGCATGCCGTGCAGCGAACGCCGCAGAACTACACGCTCGCGATGGAGTTCGACATCGCGAACCTGCCCGTCGGCGGCGGCATCGCTTGCGTAAAACCGTACAGGCAAGCCAAAAGGGTCGAGCCGCAAGGCGCGGCCCGACCCGGCGCATCCGCCACTTCGCATTCGACGCCTCGAAACTCTCCCGCGCCCGGCTTTTGCGCCGGGTCGCGTGCCAACCATGGCAGAAACGCGTCCGAATCCGCTTAATGTTTTGGGTTAACCAGACGTATCGGCGAGGCCTTCGCGACGAATGATTGACGCCCCGTTGCAAACCATGATTGACGAGGTGTTGCCACCGCTGACCAAATTGTCTTGTTCCGGTGGTTGAACCGCGTCGCACCAGCGCCCATGTGAAAGCCAATCAATGCTTGCCCCTGCCTCTTCGCTGCTCGACCTGACTCCATTGACCGACCGTGCGGAACGGCTGGTCAAAGCTGCGCGCACTGCCGGAGCAGACGCCGCGGATGCCGTGGCTTTGCGCACAATGTCACTGGGCATTGAAGTGCGCGATGGACGGGTAGAGGAATCCGAGCGTGCAGAGGGTGACGATCTCGGCCTGCGCGTGCTGATCGGGCGCAGGCAGGCCATGGTTTCCACAAATGATTTAGCGGACAACGGCGCCGCCGCCTTGGCCGAACGGGCCGTCGCTATGGCGCGGGCCACGCCTGAGGATAAGTTCGCTGGTCTCGCCGACGCCAATCTGCTGGCCCGTAACTTTCCCGATCTAGATCTGATCGATCCCAACTTGCCAACGGTCGGCGAGCTCGAGGCGCACGCACGAGCCGCGGAGCAGGCGGCACTTGCCGTAAAAGGGATCAGTAAATCGGGTGGCGCTTCCGCCTCGGCCGGCATCGGCGGGATGGTGCTGGTCACCAGTCACGGCTTCCGTGGCACCTATCTAGGATCGAACCACGGCCTATCGATGACCGCGATTGCCGGTGACGGCACTGGTATGGAGCGCGACTATGATTATTCCTCCGTCCGGCACGCGGCAGATTTGGAGAGCCCGGAAATAATTGGCCGCAACGCTGGCGAGCGGGCGGTCGCAAGGCTCAATCCGCGTAAGGTTTCCACTCGCAAGGTACCGGTGGTGTTCGACGCACGCTCGGCTAGTTCGCTGGTTTCACACTTGGCCAGTGCAGTCAATGGCGCCTCGGTCGCGCGTAAGACCAGTTTTCTGCGGGACAAGATGGGCACCAAGCTGTTCGCCGATGGCATTCACATCATCGACGATCCGCTGCGCAAGCGCGGGTTGCGTTCCCATCCGTTCGACGGCGAGGGTGTCGGCTGCAAGAAACTCGCGCTGGTCGAGGACGGCGTGCTTCGGTCCTGGCTACTCGATAGCGCGACCGCGCGTGAGCTTGGTCTCGTTACCACCGGTAATGCCAACCGCGCCGGCTCGTCGGTGACTTCACCTGGGCCGAGCAATCTGTATTTGGAGCCTGGCCGGTTAAGCCCCGACACGCTTATCGCGGATATTGCCGACGGATTCTACCTCACTGACCTGATCGGCATAGGCGCAAATATGGTAACGGGTGACTATAGCCGTGGCGCATCGGGATTCTGGATCGAGAATGGCAAGCGCACCTATCCCGTGAGCGAAGTCACCATCGCCGGGCATTTGCTCGACATGTTCAGAACACTTACGCCGGCAAACGACCTTAAATTCCGCTACGGCACCAATGCGCCGACGTTGCGCGTGGAGGGATTGACCGTTGCCGGGCAATGATGTTGTCGCGTTGTGCGACCCACTCGACGCCGTGATGCGTAACGCCGGCGAGCTCGCGCGCGCGATCGCACGGCGGCCATTCGAGCGGTGGACTAAGGGCACCGACCACTCGCCGGTGACCGAGGGAGACATTGCGGTCAACGAATTTCTGCACAAGCAGCTCACCGCGCTCATTAGCGGGACCGGCTGGCTGTCGGAGGAATCACAAGACCGCCTGCCCAACCACGCCTTGCCCATTACCTGGATCGTCGATCCGATTGACGGCACCCGCGCCTATATCTCCGGTCGCGCTGACTGGACGATATCAGTCGCGCTCGCCGAGCACGGCCGCCCACTGATTGCGGCGCTCTACGCGCCTGCGACAGACGAGATGTTCCTTGTTTCGCGCGGCGGTGGCGCCACACTTAATGGCATACCGATAAGGGCGACTCCCGGCAAAGCGCTCACTGGCGCCAAGCTCGCCGGCCCAAAGCGCTATCTTGACCGTCTCTGCGGGTTAACGCCGGACATATTAGCTCAGCCCAAGGTGCACTCGCTTGCATTGCGAATTGCACGTGTTGCGCACGGAGCACTTGATGCTGCGTTTGCATCCGGCGGCAGTCATGATTGGGACCTTGCAGCGGCCGATCTTTTGGTGCACGAAGCCGGCGGGGCACTCACTGATCTTGCCGGCCGGCCGCTGAAATACGATGGTTCACAGATTGCACATGGTGCGCTGATAGCCGCAGGCTATGCCCGCCATGGCGCGTTGATTGACCTCGTCCGCGACCGTGAAATCGAATTCGCTTAGAATTCGGCCTTACCCCAGTATGTAGGCCACCGCGGGGCATTGACCAGGGATCGACTCATGTCCGCAGAGCTACCCACAACAAAAAAACAACTGCTGCATCTCGTTCTTGGCGGCGAACTCACCGAACTCGGCGGTAGTGAATTCAAGGACCTTAACAAGATCGACATGGTCGGCGTCTTCCCGAATTATGCCAGCGCTTATGTCGCCTGGAAGGCCAAGGCCCAGCACACTGTCGACAACGCCCACATGCGCTATTTCATCGTTCACTTGCACCGCCTGCTCGATCCCGAAGCTGCGGGTCGACCGGCGCGCTGAATGACGATGCCATCGTTCAAGCGTATCGTCTCCTCATCCGCCTTTCAGGAAGCCGTCGGCGCGGCGGCCGCTTCATATTTACGATTTACCTGGCGCACGAGCCAGGTCGTCCTCGAGCCCACGGGCATCTACGAAATGGTGGAGATGCCTGCGATCATTGCAATGTGGCACGGCCAACATTTCATGGCACCGTTCATAAAACGCAACGACCCGCGCCATCGCACCAAGGTGCTGATCTCACGTCACCGCGACGGCGAGATCAATGCGCGCGCTGCGGAACGGTTGGATATCGGTACTATCCGCGGCTCCGGCGCCCACAACGCTGAATTCCACCGCAAGGGCGGCGCTGTCGCCTTTACCGAGATGCTGGAAGCCTTGAAGGAAGGCTACAATATAGCAATGACCGCGGATGTTCCAAAAGTTGCGCGCATTGCTGGCCTTGGCGTAGTGAAACTTGCGCAGTATTCGGGACGGCCAATCTACCCGGTGGCGATAGCCTCGAGCCGACGCATCGAGCTGGACAATTGGGATCGCTCGGCCATCAACTTGCCGTTCAGCCGGATGGGACTTGTGGCGAGCGACGCGATCTATGTGCCGCGTGATTCTGACGCTGCGGCGCTCGAGGCGGCGAGACAACGGGTCGAAAGCGAACTTAACCGAGTGACGGCACGAGCATACGAGATCGCCGACAGAACCAGGAGCGGAAAATCTTGAGCGGCAAAATGCCGGCTGGATTGCGGATGTATCGGCTGTTGACCGCGGCGGCAGCACCATTCGCTCCTATCCTGCTGGCACGGCGCCTCAAGCACGGTAAGGAGCATCGACAGCGCCTGCCCGAGCGCCGCGGTGAAAGTCGCATCACGCGACCGAAAGGCCCTCTGGTCTGGCTGCACGGCGCCAGCGTCGGCGAGCTGGCGAGCGTTCTGCCTTTAATCGATCGCATTCGTGCGCGTCGCATCAGCATGTTAGTAACGACTGGCACGGTCACTTCGGGCGGGCTCGCCGAACAACGCCTTCCGCGGGGGGTGATCCATCAATTCATCCCTCTCGATATTCCGCGCTTCACACGTAGGTTTCTCAGTCATTGGCGGCCGGATCTCGCATTGTTCGTCGAATCCGAGCTTTGGCCTAACATGATGATCGAGGCATCAGCGCGCGGCATACCGATGGTTCTAGTCAACGCCCGCCTGTCGAAAAATTCATTCGAACGCTGGCGGCGTTTGCCGAATTCGATCGCCGACCTGCTTCGACGACTGGATCTTTGTCTTCCCGGCACCTCGTCCGATGCTGCGCGGCTGAGTGAACTGGGCGCGTCAAATGTTGTCACTACGGGCAATCTCAAGCTTGACGTGCCGGCACCACCCGCCGACCCGGCAGTGCTTGCATCGTTACAGGATGCAATTGCCGGCCGGCCGGTGATTGCAGCCGCTTCCACCCATGCCGGCGAAGAGGGCGTGGTGATCGACGTGCATAATCGCCTGCGCACGAATTTTCCCGGCCTGCTGACGCTCATCGCGCCGCGTCATCCGGAACGCGGCCCGGGCGTCGCCGAGATCGCGACTGCCGCCGGCTTGGGCGCGGCACTGCGCTCGCGCGGGGAATTACCCAAACGCACAACCCAGATTTATGTGGCAGACACGGTCGGCGAGCTCGGCCTGATCTATCGGCTGGCACCAGCTGTGTTCATTGGCGGCTCGCTGGTCAAGCACGGCGGGCAAAATCCGGTCGAGGCGGCTAAGCTGCGCACTGCGATCCTGCACGGTCCGCATGTTTGGAATTTCGCTGAGATATATGCCGCGCTCGACAACGCCCATGGCGCTGAGGTGATTGACGACGTCGACCGCCTTACCGCGTATTTTGCCGCCTGGCTTGCTGACCCCGATGCCTGTGCCCGTGTCGCCGAAGCTGGCCATAATGTGGTGGAAAATTTGGGTGGCGCGCTCGACCGTACCATGGCGTCGCTCGACCCTTACCTGATGCAACTCCAATTGCGCCAACGGGCCCGCAATGCGTGACCCATCCTTCTGGTGGCACAGGGCTGGCCTTGCCGCAGGCTTGCTGGCGCCATTGGGGCTCGTCTATGGCGCGGTCGCGGCGAGACGCATGGCTATGAAAGGTGCGCCCGCCGGAGTGCCGGTTTTATGCGTGGGCAATTTCACGCTTGGCGGCGCGGGTAAGACGCCAACGGTCATGATGCTCGCACGAATGCTCGCGGACGCTGGCGAGCGTCCCGTCTGTCTCAGTCGCGGCTATGGCGGGAATGTCGCAGGTCCAATGCTTGTGGATGCTCATACAGCCGTTGCCGCCGAAGTTGGCGACGAGGCGCTTTTGATCGCGCGTGTGGCGCCGACCATCGTCGCACGGGATCGCGTCGCCGGTGCAGCGCTTGCGCACGCGCAAGGTGCCGGCCTCATCATCATGGATGATGGATTGCAGAATTCTTCGTTGATAAAGAATTTCACGCTTGCCGTAATCGACGGGCGGCGCGGCGTCGGTAACAGATGCATATTTCCCGCTGGACCTTTGCGCGCGCCGTTGGCCGCACAACTCGGGCAAACTGATGCGCTGCTGGTGGTGGGTGAAGGCGTCGGCGCCGACGACGTCATCGCTCAAGCCCGCGTGCGTGACCTCCCGGTATTTCACGGTCGTCTCGCGCCCGATCTAAGTGGGCTTGCGACTCTGAAGGGACGCAAAGTGCTGGCTTTCGCTGGCATCGGTGACCCGGAGAAGTTTTTCGCTACCGCTGTCGAGGCCGGCATCGCCGTGACAGAGCGCCGGGTATTTGGCGATCATCACCACTACACCGCGGAGGAAGCGGGAGAACTCATTATGGAGGCCGAACATGACGGGCTTGTGCTCCTCACCACAGAAAAGGACCGCGCGCGTATGGCCGGCGAGCGGCTGCTCGGAGCGCTGGCGACGCGCGCTCACACGCTGCCGGTGACCATGGTGGTTGACGAACCCGATGACCTGCGACAGCTCGTGATGTCAAGGCTGAGGCGCTAATCGCTTATTTTTTGGCCGCGTGACCCCGGTATCGCTGCAAGACCGCCTCCGGCGTGGCATAGGCTTCTTGCAAATCGACGCTCCAGTACTTGAGCTCCTCGAGTGGAATGGGTACGCCCGTTACTGCGCAGCGCACAAAGGCGCCCGGCCGCACCACGCGGAAATCGCCATCGAGGTATTTCACCTCCGCCTCGCCGTTCATCGGCGAGGAGCGATCATAGCGATTGAGCAAAAGCGGCCTCCATTCCCTGCTTCGATATCCAACCAAACATAGTCGTTCGGCCGCGCCAGCGAAACCCTCGTCTAAAGCTAAGAGCCGAACAAGCTGCCCTGCCCTCCAGGGCCCTCACCACTGCCGCGCGCGCGCGGTTTAACTTTCGCTTGCGGTTGCAAAACACGGTCGCCATCCGCATTTGCGCCTACGCGGCCATCGGCAAACTCGATATCGAGCCGCATACCGACGCCGACCGCGGCGGCCGACCTCAGTGGACGCCCCTCACCGTCGCGGACGAGAGCAAAACCACGCTCGAGTACCTTGCGGTATGAATATGCGTTGAGCAGTTGCCAAGCACTTCGTAAACGTTGCGTGCGTTGCTCGAGATAAGTGCGTCTCGCCCGTTTAGCTCGCTCGCGGAGTGAGATGACGATTTCATTGCTTCGAGTGAGGCGCTGCCGCAGCAATCGCGGCGATAGCTTGGCGGCAACGCGGGTGAGGTGCGTGTGATGGATTTGCGCATTGGCACGCAAGGCGCGCGGTAAGCGGCCAGCACACGCATCGAGCCGCTGACGTGGAATCGCCAGCAAGTCATCGAGCGCCGGAAGCGCGCGCGTGAGCAAACAAAGCTCTTTGCGATGCCGATCTACGTTGCGCTGCCAGCAGGCAAGCTTGCGCGCGCCGAGGTCAGCGAGCGTCGACATCAGCTCGGCGCGCACCGGTACCGCCATTTCGGCAGCGGCGGTCGGCGTAGGCGCACGGCGATCGGCGACGAAATCGATCAACGTTATATCGGTCTCATGCCCGACAGCAGAAATGAGCGGGATCATGCTCTCCGCTGCTGCCCGCACCACAACTTCCTCGTTGAACGACCAAAGGTCTTCCAACGAACCGCCCCCGCGCGCGACGATGATTAGATCGGGTCGCGGTAACGGGCCGCGCTCAGGCAACGCATTGAAGCCTTGGATTGCCTTCGCGACTTCCGCTGCAGAGGCGTCACCCTGCACCCGTACCGGCCACACCAACACGCGGCGAGGAAAGCGGTCTTCTAGGCGATGCAGAATATCGCGGATTACCGCGCCAGTCGGCGAAGTGACCACACCGATCACCTTCGGCAGGAATGGCAAGAGTTGCTTGCGCGATTCGTCGAACAGGCCCTCGGCAGCTAGCTTCTTCTTGCGCTCCTCCAGGAGCTTCATCAGCGCGCCGATGCCGGCCGGCTCAAGCCTGTCGATTACAATCTGATATTTCGAAGAGCCGGCGAAGGTGGTGAGCTTGCCGGACACGATGACGTCAAGGCCCTCCTCGGGCTTGACGCGCATACGCCCGAAGCTGCCCTTCCAAATCACCGCCTCCAGCACCGCCTTGTCGTCCTTCAGACGGAAATAGACGTGGCCAGAGGGCGAGGCCCCCTTGAAACCAGACACTTCGCCGCGGACGCGCACATAGCCATAGGCGTCCTCAACGGTGCGTTTGAGCGCCGCCGAAAGCTCGGAGACGGTCCATTCCATAACGTTATTGAGGGCGGGCTCTGCCATTCGGACCGAATCTCTTGCGGGGGTAAGGTGACATGCTACACCAAATAGCGACCGCACACTAAAGGCCCGCCCCGCTCACGCCATGAACATCCTCATTCTCGGTTCCGGCGGACGGGAGCACGCGCTGGCCTGGAAGATGGCGGCCAGTCCGCTCACCGACAAGCTTTATTGCGCGCCCGGCAATGCGGGCATTGCGCAGGAAGCCGAATGCGTGGCGCTCGACCTCGCTAACCACAGCGCAGTGATCGCTTTTTCTAAAGAAAACAAAATCGATCTGGTCGTAGTCGGACCCGAGGTGCCGCTGTGCGCTGGCATCGTCGACAATCTGGAGGCCGCCGGCATCAAGGCCTTTGGCCCAACCAAATGGGCGGCGCGGCTGGAAGGCTCCAAGGGTTTTACGAAGGATTTATGCAAGGCCAACAACATCCCAACAGCGGCATATGAACGCTTCAAGGGCGCGAGCGCGGCAAAGGATTATGTGCGTAAAAAAGGCGCGCCTATCGTGGTGAAAGCGGACGGACTCGCCGCCGGTAAGGGCGTGGTGGTGGCGGAGACCGTTCAAGAGGCCGAAGCCGCCATCGACATGATGTTTGGCGGCGGTCTCGGCACGCCCGCTTGGGAAATCGTGATCGAGGATTGCCTTGTCGGTGAAGAGGCATCGTTCTTCGCGCTCTGCGACGGAGAGACCGCAATTGCACTCGCTTCGGCACAGGACCACAAGCGCGTAGGTGATGGAGACAAGGGGCCGAATACCGGCGGCATGGGCGCCTATTCGCCCGCGCCGATTATGACCGACGACATGAATCGACGCGTGATGGACGAGATTATTCATCCCACCGTGCGTGCGCTCAAACGTGCCGGCGCACCTTACAAGGGAGTGCTGTTCGCCGGATTGATGATCACCAAGGATGGCCCGCAACTGATCGAGTACAATGTGCGCTTCGGCGATCCGGAATGTCAGGTGCTGATGCTGCGCATGATGTCGGACCTGGTGCCAGCGCTGCTGGCAGCGCACGACGGGCAACTCAAGAATTTCGCTTTGCGATGGTATCCGGACGCAGCACTCACAGTCGTGATGGCGGCGAAGGGCTATCCCGGAAATTACAATAAGGGCTCGATCATCGAAGGCCTCGATGCGGCGGCACAAGTCGAAGGCGTGGAAATCTTCCATGCCGGTACAACAGCTGACGGCAATAAAATTCTCGCCAATGGCGGTCGCGTGCTTAACATTTGCGCGCGGGCCAGGACCGTGCGCGACGCGCAGAGTCGGGCTTACGCCGCTATCGACCGCATCAACTGGCCTGATGGCTTCTGCCGTCACGATATCGGCTGGCGCGCGATCGAGCGGGAGAAGTAGGCTGTCATTTTAGTTGTCTATGGTTGTATCGAGTAGCCCATGCCCGATCTCGCCGACCTTTTTCCCGGATTTGCCTCGCACTGGATCGATACCTCAGTCGGAAAAATCTTCGCGCGCGCCGGCGGCAATGGTCCACCATTGCTGTTCCTGCATGGCTACACCCAGACCAACGTGATGTGGCACCGCGTCACACCGGTGCTCGCGAAGCGATTCTCGCTCATCATTCCAGATCTGCCTGGGTACGGTTGGTCGGCGGTGCCGCCGGCCGACGAAACGCACGCGCCTTACGACAAGCGCTCAATGGCAAAGGTAATGATTGAGGTCATGGAAAGGCTCGGCCATGTGCGTTTCCGGATTGCCGGCCATGACCGCGGCGGTCGAGTCGCCTACCGCCTCGCGCTCGATCATCCGGGACGCGTCGAGCAAATGGCGACGCTCGACATCGTGCCGACCTATGACATGTGGTACGGCATGAATCGCAACATGGCCATGAAGGTCTGGCACTGGCCGTTTCTTGCGCAGCCGGAGCCGCTTCCGGAAATGCTGATCTCAAAAGCGCCGGTCGAATATCTGGAGTGGAAGATGGCGAGCTGGACCAAGGCCAAGAACCTGTCCGCCTTCGATCCGCGCGCGCTCGACCATTATCGCGCGGCATTTTCTGATCCACTGCGCATCCACGCACAATGCGAGGATTACCGCGCCGGGCGCTACGCTGATCTCGCCAATGATGAGACTGATCGCGCCAAGGGCAAGACGATTGGCTGCCCGCTGCTTGCCTTGTGGGGCGGCGTCGGCATTGCCAATGAAACCGGCGGCCCGCTCAAGATCTGGAAACAATGGGCACCAGGGGCCACTGGCAAGCCGATTGACTCCGGCCATTTCCTAACCGAGGAAAATTCGGAGGCCACTACTGCGGCGCTACTGGAATTCTTTACTGCAGTGTGACTTTCAGGAGTTTGTGAATGCATCCCGTGCTTCGGCTTTACGAAGATGTCTTATCCAGCGCCGAGAATGCCGCGTTCCGGCTACCGCCGTTACCGCGCTTCATCTTCGTGGTGCACGGCTCAGCCGCCATCGGCGGCAAAACGCTGAGCGAGGGCGAGGCCTGGCAGGGTGAGGCGGCGATCACGGTAAAGCCGGGTGCAGGCGGCGTGACTTGCTGGCGCTGGGAGCTGGCGCGCGGCGACCAAGGCAGCACTACCGCCAACGCACCCGGCATGACTACGCACGAGAAACTGACCGCTTTTCTCGAGACGTTGCCGAAAGGCGAATTGCTGATGCGCGGCGACAGCGTCGCCTTCCCGCCCGGTGGCTGCGCCTATCTCCACCGCCATCAGGGCCCCGGCATTCGTTGCCTGATCGACGGCGGCATCCGCATCGATACTAACGGCCGCTCGACGTCATTTGGGCCGGGAGGCGCCTGGTACGAATCCGGTCCCGATGCGGTGTTTGCGCAAGCGGCATCCGACAAAAACAGCCGTTTCATCCGCGTGATGATCCTGCCGCGCGAGCTTCAAGGCAAAAGCTCGATCCAGTATGTCAACGCGGAAGACAAGGCGAAGCCAAAATCGCAGCAGTACAAGATCTACGCCGACGCACCGATTTCGTTCGGAGCGCACAAATGAGTCCGTTACATCGATGACCTCGATCGATCGCCAGCAGGCATTTTCCGGCACCAAGGATGCAGCGCCGACGCTACGCCTCGATATTGCGCAGCTCGAACGCTATCTCACCGGCGAAGTTGACTGCTTTGCTGGGCCGCTCACCGTCAAGCAATTTAAAGGTGGCCAGTCGAATCCGACCTATCTGCTGGAGACGCCTTCGCGGCGCTACGTCCTGCGCCGAAAGCCTCCGGGCAAACTCCTTCCGTCGGCACACGCGGTCGACCGCGAATATCGCGTGACCCGCGCGTTGCACGTGCAAGGCTTTCCGGTCGCCGAGCCACTCGCCTATTGCGCCGATGATAGCGTCGTTGGCACAGCCTTTTACGTCATGGACTTTGTCGACGGCCGCGTGTTCTGGGAGCCGCAGATGCCAGAGTCCACTCCGACCGAGCGGGCGGCGGTCTATGATTCCATGAATGAGACTATCGCGCGGCTGCACGCGTTCGATCCGGTGAAGATCAGCCTCGGCGATTTCGGCAAGGGAGAAAACTATGTCGCGCGCCAAATCCAGCGCTGGTCAAAGCAATATCGCGCGTCCGAAACGGAAAAAATCGACGCCATGGAAAGGCTGATCGACTGGCTGCCCAAGCACATTCCGACAGGCGGCCCGGTGCGGTTGGTGCACGGCGACTATCGGCTCGACAACCTGATCGTCGCACGCGATCGGCCAAAAATCGTTGCCGTGCTCGACTGGGAATTATCCACGCTCGGCGATCCGCTTGCCGATTTCAGCTATCACCTGATGGCGTGGCACATGCCGCACTCTGAAAGTGCGGCTGGTACTGCGACCCTCGTGGGACACGATCTGGGCGCGCTCGGCATTCCGTCGATGGCGGATTACGTAGACGCCTACGTTGCGCGTACCGGCCTCGACCCACGCCCGGCGCTGCCGGTTTATCTCGCCTATAATTTCTTTCGCATCGCCGCCATTTTGCAGGGGATCATTGGCCGCGTGCGCGACGGCACCGCAACATCGGAATTTGCGCCCGCCAAGGCCGAAATGATCCAGCCTTTGGCCAATAAAGCCTGGGACTTCGCGCGTCAGGCCTGACGCGCCTCGAGACGGTCAACAAATCCTTTCCTAACAAGGCCGGATTTGGCGCGTCTCCGGGCCCCGCCTTCGCCCGGCATGGGCATCGCTGGTGGACAAAACGGCGAAGTCCGCCGTATCACTATTTTGGAAACTAGCGTCGCGCCTGGAAGAAATCTCTCAGCAGCATCGCGCACTCGCTTTCATTGATGCCGCCGTAAACCTCAGGCCGATGATGGCACGTGGACGCCGCGAAGAAGCGCACACCGTTTTCGACGGCGCCGCCTTTGGGATCGGCCGCCCCGAAATAAAGCCGCCGGATACGTGCAAACGACATCGCCGCCGCACACATCGCGCAAGGCTCCAAGGTAACATAAAGATCGCAATCGGTGAGCCGTTCGCTGCCAAGCTTCGCCGACGCTGCGCGTATAGCGATGAGTTCCGCGTGCGCGGTCGGATCGCGGTCGATAATGGTGCGGTTACCGGCTCGAGCTACCACGGCGCCGCTGTACACAATCGCACAGCCAACGGGTACCTCGCCGCGCGCTCCTGCGACGCTGGCCTCCTCCAAAGCAATCGACATGAACGAGGGCGATGGCATCTTTCTCCGTCATGCCCGGCCTTGTGTCGGGCACCCGCGGCTTTATACACAGAGCGGCATAGAAGACGTGGATGGCCGGGACAAGTCCAGCCATAGCAAAGGTCGCCAATGGCCGAAAAAATCAGCAAAGATATCCCCGGCGAACGCATCGCTAAGGTCATCGCTCGCGCCGGGCTTGCCTCACGGCGCGAGGCCGAAGTTTGGATTGCGGCGGGCCGTGTATCGGTGAACGGCGCGGTGATTTCTTCGCCGGCGCTCAATGTCACGCCATCCGATTGCATCGCGGTCGACGGCTCACCGCTGCGAGCGCGCGAGCGCACACGACTTTTTCTCTATCACAAGCCTCGCGGGCTGGTGACGACCCATTCCGATCCAGAAGGCCGCGATACAATTTTTCAGGCGCTGCCGAAGGGGCTGCCGCGGTTGATCAGCGTCGGCAGGCTCGACATCAACACCGAGGGGCTTCTGCTCCTCACAAACGACGGCGGGCTCGCACGTGTATTGGAACTACCGGCGACCGGCTGGCTGCGCCGCTACCGTGTGCGCGCACTCGGCCGCGTGCAACAGGACGCGCTCGACCGGCTGCGCAGCGGCATCACTATCGATGGTATCCGCTACGGGCCGATCGAGGCCACGCTCGATCGCGAACAAGGTGCCAATGTCTGGCTGACTTTCGGTATTCGAGAGGGCAAGAACCGCGAGGTGCGCAGAGTTCTTAAAACACTCGGGCTGAAGGTGAACCGGCTGATCCGCGTGGCGTTCGGGCCTTTTGACCTGGGCGACCTCGATGACGGCGCAGTGAAGGAAATCGAGACGGCGGAATTGCGCGCAAAGCTCGGCGAGCAGATCGTCATCGAAGCTGGCGCCGATTTCGACGCCCCTCTCATCGTCGAGAAGCCGAAGATCCATCCCCATCATTCTCTGGCGCGGGCGAAAGCGCGCGAGCCCGGATTGCAGAGACGCGGATCTCGGCCGCCTCAGCATCTCGGTGCGCACGCTGGGACGCTCGACCGGAATGACAGGAAGAAACGTCGTCGCGATCGTTCCGGCGGACCGCGTCCATCGCGGCCAAGGCCAAAATGATGCGCATTGTCGGCGGCAAGCTGCGCTCACGCCCGCTCGCGGGTCCAAAATCGAACGCGGTGCGACCGACCTCCGACCGGCTGCGCGAAGCACTGTTCAACATCCTTACACATTCCTATGGCGATCCGGTCACCGGCGCACGCGTGCTTGATCTGTTTGCAGGGACGGGCGCACTCGGCATCGAAGCCATCTCGCGCGGCGCCGTCTACGCGCTATTTGTGGACGAAGGCGTCGAAGCCCGGGCACTGTTGCGTGACAACACCGAATCGCTTGGCCTCGGTGGCGTAACCCGCATTTTCCGGCGCGATGCAACCGCGCTCGGGCCAGCACATCCGCTTGAGCCGTTTTCGCTGGTATTCCTTGATCCACCCTATGGCAAGGGCCTCGCGGAAAAGGCGTTGGCCTCCGCTCGCGAAGGAGGTTGGCTTAAACCCAACGCGCTAGTCGTGGTGGAGGAAGGTGCCGATGCAGCGCTAAAATCGCCAGAGGGCTTCGAAGAACTGGAGCGGCGCAAATACGACGATACGGAGTTTGTGTTTTTGCGGACTAGGCCGCTACCTTCGCCCAAATAACCGCTCGATATCGGCAAGTTTCAATTCCACATAGGTCGGCCGGCCGTGATTGCATTGGCCGGAATTTGGCACCGACTCCATCTCGCGCAGGAGCGCGTTCATCTCATCGGGCTTAAGCCTACGGCCTGCGCGAACTGAGCCGTGGCAAGCCATGGTCGACGCGACGTGCATGAGACGGCGCTCCAGCGGCAATGAATCATCCCATTCCGCTATATGCTCGGCGAGATCATTGACTAATCCCCTGACGTCGACTTCGCCAAGCAAAGATGGGGTTTCGCGCACCGCCACCGCGCCTGGGCCGAACGTCTCGATAATAAGGCCAAAGTGGGCTAGCTCATCCGCGCGCGCAGCGAGCCGTACGGCGTCGGCTTCGTCGAGCTCAACGATTTCAGGGATGAGCAGGATCTGTCGTGCAACGCCGGACTTCTCTATTGCCGCCTTCATCCGCTCATAGACGATGCGCTCGTGCGCTGCGTGCTGATCGACGATCACCAGCCCATCGCGCGTCTGCGCGACAATATAGGTCTCATGCAGCTGTGCGCGCGCCGCGCCAAGCGGTCGGTCGAGTTGATCGGCCGCCGGCTCAAAGCGTGCGACCGCGGCATCCGCAGCCGGCCCGCCGACATCGAACGTAGCCTGCGCGGCTTCCGCAAAGCCAACCGTAGCGCCGCCGCGCATCGGCACAAGGCCAACCGGCCGCGCGGGAGAGCGGCGCCAGTCGTAGGCCCCGCGACGTGGCACAGTCGCCGGGCGGAACGTTGCTATGGTCGCGCTGCCGCCGGTCGTCGCCGCACGCTGGCCTTCGCGCGCCAGTGCATCTTTGAGAGCGCGGACGATCAACCCGCGCACGAGCGTACTGTCGCGGAAACGCACCTCAGTCTTGGCTGGATGCACATTTACGTCCACTTCACACGCATCGAGCGTGACAAATAGCGCCAGCAGCGGATGCCGGTCGCGTGGCAAGTAGTCAGCATAGGCCGCGCGCACTGCGCCGAATAAAAGCTTGTCGCGCACTGGACGTCCGTTTACGAAGAGATATTGCCCAAGCGAATTGGCGCGAGAGAGCGTCGGCAGGCCAGCGAAGCCGGTCACGCGCACGCCTTCCCGTTCGGCGTCAATGGCTATGGCATTGACGCGGAAGTCAGCGCCAAGCACGTCGCTGAGCCGGGCGATCTGGTCACTTTCGGCCGCACCCCAGGTCACTGGCGCGCGATCTTCTCCGGCAAGCGTGAAGGAAACGTCCGGCCGGCTCATGGCCAGCCGCCGTACGACATCGCGCACTGCCTCCGCCTCGCTGCGGTCCGTCTTCAGAAATTTCAAGCGCGCCGGTGTGGCGTAGAACAGATCGCGCACCTCAACCGTGGTGCCTTGGGATAGCCCGGCTGGTTTCACCGCAGACTTTTCTCCCGCTTCGACGGTTATGCTCCAAGCATGCGACTCGCTGACGCGGCGCGTCGTAATAGTCATCCGGGCAGCCGCGCCGATGGAAGGCAGTGCCTCTCCGCGAAAGCCGAGCGTGCGGATCGACAAAAGATCATCGCCCTCAAGCTTGGACGTGGCATGGCGCTCGACCGCGAGCTCGAGATCGGCGCGGCTCATGCCTTCGCCATCGTCGGTGACGCGGATCAGCCGACGGCCTCCGCCGTCAGTGAGGACGTCGATGCGGTGAGCGCCGGCGTCGAGCGCATTTTCGACCAGTTCCTTCACGACGCTCGCCGGCCGCTCGACCACCTCGCCGGCGGCGATACGATTGACGACAGCCTCGGATAGTTGGCGGACGGGCATGACGTTTTCTGGTGGCGTCTGATCGAATCGGACCGACTCTACCCGACGGCTGGCGGCGTCAGCGAGGCAGGGTCATGAGCTGCCCCCGCTATCCCTAGGGGGGCTAATCCAAGCCTGGCTTGCCGCGCCGTAGGCTTTTGATGCCAGAACGATGCTTCTTGGCCTCAAGCCGCTCCCTGCGCTGCGCCTTCGGCACTTTCGTGGGCCGGCGCGGCGTCGGCTTCACCGCTGCCTGCCGGATCATTGTGAATAAACGGTCGCGTGCGTCTTCTCGGTTGCGCTCTTGGGTGCGGTGCTGCTGCGCGATGATCACGATAACGCCTTCCTTGGTCAGTCGCCTGCCCGCAAGTCGCATCAACCGCAGGGCAACATCATTTGGCAACGACGGCGAATGGCGGGCATCGAAGCGGAGCTGCACGGCCGATGACACCTTGTTGACGTTCTGACCGCCTGGCCCGGAGGCGCGCACGAAGGATTCCGACAGCTCGGATTCGTCGATGGAGATCGTGTCGGTGATGCGGATCATGATCCGGCAACGCGCACGTCAGGACGTCAAATACTTCTTCGCCAGCACCTTACCTTCTTCCACCGCCGGCTGGTCGAAAGCATCGACCCCGAGGAGATGGGCGGCGATGATCGTCTCCAACATGAAATGCATCATTAACTCGCCGAGGCTTTCTTCGTCGAGCTTGCTGACATGAATTGTGCGCACCGGACAACCGTTCTTCGCTAGTGTTTCGCCGGTGGCGCGGCCTTCAGCCATCACCAAGTCGCCGACAGTTTTGCCGGTGAAGCCTGGCTCGCCAGCAAGATTGGCGAGCTCGCCGTCAATGCGCGGCCCAATACCTGCGCCATCGACCGTGACGATAGTGAACAATTTATCGCGTGGCCCGCCGATGAACAGTTGGAGCTGGCTGTGTTGGTCCACCGGTCCGAGCGCCGCGAGCGGCGTGGTGCCCTTCCCACCTTTGCCGAGACTTTCCGCCCAGAGCTGCACATACCAATGCGTGAAGCGCTGCAGACGGTCGCAATAGGCCATCAGCACGCTGATTGATTTGCCTTTGCTCTCCGAGAGCGCGACCGACAGCGCAGCGCCGACGGCGGCTGGCACCTGTGCCGCCGGCTTCTTTGCCAGCACCGGAGCCAATGCCAGACCGGCACCTTCACGCACCGCTGCGATGTCGAGGCCTAACATCGCCGCAGGCAACAGACCGACATTGGTGAGCGCCGAATAGCGCCCACCGATGCCTGTATCGTGATCAAGCATAGGCACGCGATATTTGCCGAGCAGCTCGCGCAAGCCATTGGTTTTGCCTGGCTTGGCCGGCTCACTGATCCCGAGAAAGATATCGGGTATGCGGGTTCGCAGTCCCTCGTCCTTAACCGCCGACAAGGCTGCGATGGTCTGCATCAACGTCTCCGCCGTGCCCCCGGATTTGGAGATCGCAACGAAACGCGTGGTCGCGTGCGGTAGCTTGGCAAGCAGCGTCCCGAAGCTGTTCGGGTCAAGGTTGTCGATGAAATGCAGTTGCGGCGGCGCGCGCAACGCGCTGACGCCCGGCACGGCGAAGCCCGCAAGTTGCGCCAGGGTCTGCCCGCCCAGGCTGGAGCCGCCGGTGCCGAGAATAACGATGTCGGTCGCCCTGTCCGCCAACTGGCGCGCAGTATCCCGGATCGCCTCTAGATCGCTGTGAGCTTCCGGCAAGCGCAGCAGCGGGAGACTGCGGTCGGCATGACGGGCGCGCAGGCGGTCAAGCACGCCTTCTGCACGCGCCAGAACGGCATTGAGAGTATCCACACTAACACCGTGCGGCCCAATGTGCTCTTGGCGGGCGCTGTCGATCGATTGGACGATGCTCATGCTGGTATTTGCCTAGAGTCGCGCGGAAGGCGCAACGGCGGAAACCAACGCGGCTGCTATTCGGTGGTCCCGCTCGAAGTCAGCCCCTTTGGCCGGCCGGCGACCGTCACCAGCATGCCGCCGCCATAAAGACGACGCGCTACCCGCTTGGCATCCTCGATGGTCACCGCATCGATCAGCGCGCCACGGCGCTGAATATAGTCGATGCCGAGATTGTCTATCTGGATCTGGGTGAGTTGCGCCGCAATTTTGGAGGAGGTGTCGAGCGTGAGCGCATAGGAGCCCTTGAGGAACGACTTGGCGGCAGCGAGCTCGTCCGGCGTCGGGCCTGCATCGGCCATGCGCTTGACCTCGTGCTCGATCACGGCAAGTGCATCGGCTGTACGGTCGGCCCGAGTGGCGGTCCCGCCGAGTACGACAGCGGCGCGCCGGAACCAGACAAGGCTGTCGGATACACCGTAAGCCAAGCCGCGCTTCTCACGCACCTCTCGATAGAGTCGTGAGGAGAAGCTGCCGCCCCCCAGAATATGATTCACAACATACGCGGCCATGAATTCGGGGTCGTGGCGTGCGATGCCCTGCCCGCCAAAGTTGACCACCGCCTGCGGCACGTCCACATTGATCACGATGCGGCGCCCGAGGCCAGTCGGCGTCGCATCCGCCACCGGCTTAAGATCGTTTTTCGCCGGGAGTCC